>JAIXVY010000005.1 GCA_027482505.1 Opitutaceae bacterium
CACCACCCCGCGCGCCGGCATGCGCTGGGACTACATGACCAGCCGGCATCCCGCCTCCGGCTTCACCCACGCGGGCACCGTTTCCGACCAGCACCCGGTGAACAACAACAACCACCACGCCGCGCTCTTCGAGTTTCAAGGACGCTGGTTCCAGGCCTTTCACAACCGGGTGGCCGCCCGCGCCGCCGGCATCCCCGGCGGCTTCCGGCGCAACCTCGCGCTCGAGGAACTGTTCCACGAGGCCGACGGCTCCATCCGCAAGATCGTCTACACCGAGGACGGCGTCGCGCAGCACGGCCGTCTCGACCCTTATGCGCGGGTGGAGGCGGAGACCTTCGCCGCCCAGCACGGCGTGGAAACCGAGCCCTGCGCCGCAGGCGGGATGAATCTCCACGATCTCCAGGACGGCGACTGGGTGCTGCTGCGCGGGGTGGACTTCGGCGAGGCAGGGGCGAAAAAATTCCGCGCGCGCGTCGCCTCCGCCGAGGACAACACCGGCGCGATCGAGATCCGGGTGGGCGGTCCCGAGGGACGCGTCGCCGGCAGAGCAGGCGTGGCCGCCACCGGAGGCGCCCGGCGCTGGGCCGAGGTGGCATGCGACATCGCCGACCTCTCCGGCGTGCAGGATCTCTGCCTGCGCTTCACCGGCGAGCAGGGCAAAACCTTGTTCGCGGTCGATCACTGGCGCTTTGGCCGCTGACCCGCGGGCCGGGTCGCCGCGCCACGACGCGGAGGCGACGAGCAAGGGTCTGCTCGAATTCAACGAGGCCAGGCCCGCGTTTCGTCGCGACAAAACCGGCCGCAGCGAATGCGCCAGGCCTCTGGTCGATATCTTGCCGCCCGACGAACCGGAGCGGTTTACAGGCGGAGCCGCAGGGCGAGCCGGCCCGACTAGCAGTGGAATTCCCGTGGGGCGGATAGGTTAACACCCGTGAGTAATTACCCGTATTCCTGCTTGTCTTTGGTCCCGAGGTCTCTCCTCGTTCGTTCCGCATGCCCGCGACGCTCGCGTCGTCCGATGGTTTGTAGGGTTGGGTCGTAACCGGGAGCAGGCGCCAGACCGCGTCAGTCCTCGCCAGTCGCCTGCTTTACGCCGTCGCGCGGGGCGCGCTCCAGCGACCTTTCCATGTCAGACAACACCATCAAAACCGTATTCAACAAACTCGGGGCCAGCGTGCTGGCCCTGACCCTGCTGGCCGCGATGAGCGGCTGCGCGTCCATCGTGCACAACGGCAATCGCGACGTCGCGGTCAACAGCCAGCCTTCGGCGGCCAAGGTTTCCGTTTACCGGCTGGAGAAAGAGGGAGCCCCCACGCTCCTCACGACCCAGACCACCCCTTGCGTCCTTTCCCTCAAGCCGGGCGCGGGCTTTTTCAAGGGCCAGGCCTACCGTCTGACTTTCGAGCTCGCCGGCTATCAACCGACCACCGTCGAGGTAAAGCCCAAGGTCTCGGGCTGGTATTTCGGCAACATTCTTTTCGGCGGCCTGATCGGCATCCTGATCGTGGACCCGGCCACGGGCGCGATGTGGAATCTCTCTCCGGAAAAACTCGATCAACCGCTCTCGCCCACCCAGCACGCCCTGCTGGAATCCGGCGAAGCCTTCATGGTCAAGCTGGCGGCCGACCTCTCTCCCGCCGAGGCCGCGGCCATGACGCGCATCAATTAAGCCTCTTCCTTGCGCCGCGAACCGGGCCCGGGAAACCTCACCCGCCGGCGCAGGGCTAAAACTCCGCGGACAGGCCCGCGTTTTCTTTTGAAAACGCGGGCCTTTTTTTGGACCGAACGCGCCCCCGCCGACGCCACGAAGACCGCTCCGGGCAGGGCCACGCCCAGGACATCTGCCCGGCGCCACGACGTGATAACCGCAAACGCGTCGAGATCTCCGGCGCGAGCGGGCCGATCATCGGGTGTTGTCGTCCCGCGTGCGCTCTCCCACTGCTTGCGCATGGCCAAACCCGCCCAGCCTCTCCACGCCGCCTGGCTCGCCGACTTTACCCCGGCGGACGGAGCCCTGCCCCCGCCGCAGGCGGCTTTGCTGCGGAAGATCCAGAAGGAGTTCCCCAAGGCCAGGGCCGGCAAACGAATCAGCCGCAACGGCGTGCTCCATTGGTTTGTCGTCGACCCCAAGCTCGGTCCGCTCGCCGGCCCGCTTCAGTAGCACTCGGCCCGGCTGGAGCCTGGATCCGAGGCGGGGATGACGGACCCCGCGCGTGATCCTGCCACCGCGCGCTTTCTAGCCGTTCCGGTCCGAAGCGGGCACGGGCAAGAGCGGCAACTCCGCCGCGGCCCGGTCGAGCTCGAGCACGAAAATCGTGTCCAACTCGTCGCGCTCCGCGGCCGGCACCGCGAACTCCAGCGCGCCCTCGCTCTCGCGAAACTCGACCGCTCCGCCACCCAGCCGTGAGGCACGCAGCACGCGGCAGGGCGGCGCGGGCAGGCGCAGGCTTTCACCCGTCCAATCGAGCACATGGACGTAGACGGTGCGGTCGCGGTGGGTCGACACGCCGTAGTCACCCGGCAGGAAGGGGCCGCCGCGCGTGCCGTAGATGCTTTCGCCGTGGCGGCCGAGCCAGTCGCCGATCTCGCGCAGCCGGGCGACCTGCGCGGGGGCGATGCGACCGTCCGGCGCGGGGCCGACGTTGAGGAGCAGGTTGCCGTCGCGGCCGACGACTTTTACGAGCAGTCGCACGCAGTCACGGAGCGACTTGGGCTCCTTGTCCGGCTGGTAGCCCCAGGCGCCGGCGAGCGTGGTGCAGAGTTCCCACGGGGTCTGATTGTCGAAATCGCCCAGCGCGCCGTCGCCTTCGCGGGAATGAAAATCGGCGGGCATGTCGGCGCGGCCGTTGATGAGCGCGTCGGGCTGGAGTTCGCGCAGGCGGCGATAGACCTCGTCGTGCCCCCAGTCGAAGCGTATCCGCGAGGCCTGGGCGGCGGGACGTTTTTCCCACCTGGCGCCCTTCCATTCGCCGCCGAAGGAGAGCCAGCCGTTTTCGCCGCCGTCGAACCACACCACGTCGAGTTTTCCGTAGCGCGAGAGGAGCGCGTCCATCTGCCGGTGATACTGGTCGCGCATGGCCTCGGCGCTGGCGCGCTGAAGGTCGGGCATGATGTAGCCCGGGAAACGCCAGTCCATGGGCGAGTAGTAGAGCCCGACGCGCAGCCCGGCGGCGCGCACGGCGGCGACGTAATCGCCCACCACATCGCGGCGCGCGGCGGAGGCCACGCTGGTGAAGGCGTTGCCCTCGTCGGCGAAGAGGGCGAAGCCGTCGTGGTGACGAGCGGTGAGCACGGTGTAGCGCATGCCGGCCGCCCGCGCCGTCTCGGCCCAGGCGCCGGCGTCGAAATCGCGGAGCGTGAACTGGTCGGCCAGCCGGGCGTATTCCTCGACCGGGATCTGCTCGTTCCACTGCACCCACTCGCCGCGGCCGGGGATGGCGTAGAGCCCGAAGTGGATGAACAACCCGAAACGGGCCTCGCGCCACCAGGCGATGCGGGCCTCGCGCACCTCGGCGGCTTCGGCGGCGGTGTCGCGCGTCGCGCGGTTTTCACCGACCGTCGCCGGGACGGGAAGATCGGCGGCGGCGAGAACCGAGGCCGAGGCCAGGCCGAGCACGATTCCAGGGGGGCAAGCCTCGCCGAGGCCGCGGGCGATTCGTTGCAGTGGGGGCATCGCCGAAAACTAAGCCCGCCGGCGGGCAAGTAAAGCGCCCCCGCCGCGCGGCGAGGCGCCTCGGGCGCGCGCCCTCAGCGGCCGGCGAGGGTCTTGCGCGCCATGCGCATCATCGACTCCTCGGGGTTGAACTCGGCCATGCGGGCAATCTCGACCCACGCGAGGTCCTTCGACTCCGGGCTGATCACCAGCGGCTCGTCCGGATCGGCCTCGATCAGGAAACGCAGGTCATGGTGCCAGTGGCCGGGCTCGGTCTTGCGCTCCGGTATCCAGTGTCGGTCCACGTCGAACAAGGCCGCGCCGACCGGCCGCAGGCGCGCGAGCCCGCTCTCCTCCCGCGCCTCGCGCAGCGCCACCGCCGCGAGATCGAGGTCGCCGTCGGCGTGGCCGCCGAGCTGGAGCCATTTGCCCAGTTTGCGGTGGTGGGTGAGCAGGGTGCGCGTGCGCGTCGGGTCGACGATCCACGCCGAGCCGGTGAGGTGGCCGGTCGCGAGCGAGCGCTCCGCGCAGCGCGGCTCCGCCTCCACGAAGCGCAGGATCTCGGCCAGCGCGGCCCGCTCGGTCGCGTCGAGGTCGCGCCCGGCGTGGGCGCGGAGAAGATTCAAAAGCGGGGTTCTGTCCATGGCGGCGACGCTCGCGGGGAGAAAAGCGTCGCTCAAGGTGTTTCGCGGCGCGTCAACGGCGCACCCGCGCCGCGCGCCGCGCCGCTTTTTCGCCGGCCGCCGGGCGTCCCTCCTGCCAGGCGGCTTCGAGCAGGGTGATGCGCGGCTTTTCCGGCAGCCCGGTCTGGTTGAGATAGATCCGACTGATCACGAGATTGGCCGCCTCGGCCCCCACCTCCAGGCTCGGCTCGAGGATGCCGGTGAACTCCGGCAAATGCTCGACGTTGAGGCTCACGAACCGGAAATCCCGCGCCTCCGCCAGACGCGCCGCCCGCAACCACTCCAGCACCAGATTCGTGCCGAGCACGACGCAGCCCGGATGCGCCCGCACCCAGGCGATGGCGGGCTCCGCCGAAGCGACGATGAGCGGGGGCTGAAATCGCCGCCGTCCGGTCCGCTCGAGCAGATAACCGGCCGTCCAGAGATGACGCACGTTTCGGTCGTGCGTCTCCGGCAGGATCAGACACGTGACCGCGCCGGACGAATCGCGCCCGAGCCTGTCCATCGCGATCCGCACCGCGCCGTAGAAGTCGGGCGACACCTGGTCGAGCTGCGGCGACGAGAAGGATTGGCTGACCATCACGGCCGCGAGGCGCTCCCACGGCAGGCGAGGCAGGGGCGCGGCGTCCTCGCGCGGCCCCACGATCACGCCGGGCACGCCCCGCGCGCGCAGGATTTTGTCGATTCGCTCCTCCTTCAGCCCCGGGGCACGCAACCAAAAGGGCTCCAGGCTGAAGCCCTGTCTCGCCGCCTGCTCCCGCGCCCCGCGAAAGCAGAGGTCGGCCGTGCTGCCGGGGTGGCCGGTCGACGCCGACGGCCCGGTCAACAGGTAGAGCAGGCTCGTGTGCCGAGGCGGCGGCTTCGCCTGGCGGATGTGCGACATCAGGGTCGAGACCAGCGCGTTCGGCCGGTAGCCAAGCTCGTCCGCCACCCGGCGTATCTGCGCGCGGCGCGATTCCGAGATCTGGGGATCGTTCCGCAGCGCCAGCGAGGCCGTGGCGCAGGTGACGCCCGCGCGCCCGGCGATCATCCGAAGGGTGACTTTCATCGCCGCAGCTTAACGATTTAAGCCCGAAACGGGTAGAGGAAAACGCCGCCGCGCGCGAAGCTGCCCCGGTCTTCTTTCCGCCCATGAACACCCCTCCCCTTCCCTCCGACGGCGCCCCGAACGCCGCGCGTCTCGCCGCCGCGGCCCTCGCCCTCGGCGCCACCGCCCTGCACGCCGCCGCGCCCGCCCTCGCCTGGGAAGACGCCCGCTGGAAGCTCGCGCTCGATCCCGCCAGCGGCGCGCTGGTGCGAATCGAAAACCCGGCCGATCCGCAGCCCATGAACTGGCTGCGCGGCCCCGGACGCTGGGAACGCGGCAAATGGCTGGCCGACACCTCGCCCGACGCCGTCTCGGCCGAGGGGCAGTGGGGCCTGGTCCGGACCGCCCAGCTCGGTCCGCTTCACGCGGCCCGCGTTCGCCGCGTCTCCGAGCGGGTCTGGGAATCGGTCTACACCGGCTCCGTGCTCACCGTCACCGTTCGCCGCGAACTCGAGGACGACGGCGGCCTGCTGGAGAGCTACACCTTCGAAAACACCGGCGGCATCCAGCTGCGTTTCCCCGTCGGCTCGCTCTCCCTCTCCGCGCCTCTCTTCGACCAGTATCCCAACGCGATCATCAGCCAGGCGGCGCGTTGCCACGCCCACCTTTGGATGGGCGGCACCTCGGCCTGGATAAACGCCATCCGCATGGGCGCGCGCCCTCCGCACCTCGGGCTCGTGCTCGTGAAGGGTTCGCTCGACGCCTACTCCATCCAAGGCGCCACCTACAACGACCGCGGCGTCTTCCTGCTGCACCCGGCCGAGATGAAACTCGACGGCGGCCAGCGCGAGACCATCGCGTGGCGGCTTTTCTGGCACGAGGGCTGGGACGACTTTTGGACCAAGCTCGCCGCCGTCGACCGCTTCGTCCGCCTGAGCGCGACCGACTACAGTCTGGTCGTCGGCGACAAGCTCGAGATCACCGCCGAATCGGCCTCCTCGCTCGCGAACGCCCAACTCTTCGCCAACGGCGAACGGGTCGATTGCCGGCTCGACGAGACCGGTCGCCTGCGAGCCACGATTCCGGCCACCCGCCCCGGCGAGATCCTCGTCGAGCTGCGCGACCAGACGCGCAAGACGTGGCTGCGCGCCAACGTCACCCCCGGGATCGACCGGCTGATCGAGGCCCGCCTGCGTTTCATCCTGCGCCACCAGCAGCGCAACGCCCCGGGCGACCCGCTGGACGGCGCCTACCTCGCCTACGACAACGAGACCGGGCGGCAAATCTACAGCCGGACCAACGATCACAACGCCGGCCGCGAGCGCACCGCGATGGGCGTGCTCGGCGCGCTCTACCTGCCCCGCTGCCGCGACGAGGCGCTCAAGGCCGAGCTAGCCGCCAGCCTCGCCCGCTACGCCGCCTTCGTGGACCGCGAGCTGCAAGACGAGTCCGGCGAGGTTTACAACGACGTCGGCCGCTCCTTCTACGACCGCCTCTACAATTTTCCGTGGGCCGCGCATTTCCACCTGGCCTTGTATCGGGCGACCGGAGACGGCGCGCAGCTCGACCGTTTCGTGCGCGTGGTCCGGCGCTTCTACGCGCGCGGCGGCGCGAAGCACTACGCCATCGGCCTGCCCGTGACCGAGGGCTTGCGGGCGCTGGCGGAGGCGGGTCGCGCCGACGAGCGCGCCGAGTTGCTCGCCCGCTTCCGCGAGCACGCGGACCAGATAGTGCGCTTCGGCGGCGCCTACCCGTCCTTCGAGGTCAACTACGAGCAATCCATCGTCGCGCCCGGCGTCCAGCTGCTCGCCGAGGTGTATATCGCCACCGGCGAGGAAAGCTACCTGAAGGAACTGCGCCGGCAGATGCCCGTGCTCGAGGCCTTCGCGGGCCGCCAGCCCGACCACCGCCTCAACGAGGTCTCCATACGCCACTGGGACGACTACTGGTTCGGCAAACTGGGCCTGTATGGCGACACGTTCCCGCACTAC
>JAIXVY010000527.1 GCA_027482505.1 Opitutaceae bacterium
AAGGTCACCTTCCTCCAGGTCGCCGATCCCCGCGCCGCCCTCGCGCGCGCGGCCCGCCGCCTGCACCGCGCTCCCGATCGCGAGCTCGCCGTCGTCGGCGTCACCGGCACCAACGGCAAGACCACCGTCACGCACCTGGTAAAACATTTTCTCGAGGACGGCCCGCGCGTCGGTCTGCTCGGCACGATCAACTACGATCTCGGCGCCCGCACCGTGCCTTCCTTCAAGACCACGCCCGAGGCGCCCGACATCTACGGCATGCTCGCCCAGATGCGCGACGCCGGCTGCCGCGAGGCCGCCATGGAGGTCAGCTCCCACGGCATCGACCAGCGCCGCGTCCTCGGCATGGAGTTCGCCGCCGCCGTCTTCACCAATCTCACCCAGGACCACCTCGACTACCACGGCACGATGGAGGCCTATTTCCAGGTGAAGGCCCGCCTCTTCACCGGCGAGGTCGGCCGCGTGCCGCCCGTTTGCGCCATCAACCAGGACGACGCCTACGGCCGCCGTCTCATGGGAATGATCCCCGCCGGCGCCTCGCGCGTCGTCGGCTACGGCGAATCCGCCGACGCCATGGTCCGCGCCGAGGAGGTCTCGCTCGGCTTCAAGGAAACCACCTTCACCCTCGTCTGGCCCGAGGGCCGCGCGCGCGTGCGCTCGCCCCTGCTCGGTCGCTACAACGTCGCCAACGTCCTCGCCGCCGTCTCGGTCGCCTACGGGCTCGGCCGCAATCCCCACGCCTTTCTCGCCCGGCTCGCCTGCTTCCCTGGCGTGCCCGGCCGCATGGAGCGCATCGAGGAGGGCCAGGCCTTCAACGTCCTCGTCGACTACGCCCACACCGACGACGCCTTGCGCAACGCCCTCGGCATGCTCCGCGGCATCACGCCCGGCCGCGTCATCTGCGTCTTCGGTTGCGGCGGCAACCGCGACCGCGCCAAGCGCCCCCTCATGACGCGCGCCGTCGAGGAATGCGCCGATCTCGCCATCGCCACCGCCGACAATCCCCGCGGCGAGACCGTCGCCGCCATCTTCGACGACATGCGCGCCGGCGTCGCGCGGCCCGAGAAATTCACCTGGATCGAGGACCGCCGCCGCGCGCTCAGCCTCGCCCTCGATCTCTGCCGCCCCGGCGACTGTCTGCTCGTCGCCGGCAAGGGCCACGAGACCTACCAGGAGTTCGCCGACACCATCACGCCCTTCGACGACCGCCAGGTCGTGCGCGAACTCATCCCGCTCAAACGCCTGCGCCCTGCTCCAAGCTCCTAGCCCCCAGCTCCTCGCTCAACCGTGCCCGTCTTCGCTCCCGAGTTTATCGCCGCCGCCTCCTCCGGCCGCTGGACCCGCCTTCCCGGCGGAGCCGCGCCCGTGACCGGCTTCACGATCGACTCGCGCCAGCTCGCCCCGGGCCAGTGCTTCGTGGCGCTCAAGACCGACAAGCGCGACGGCCACGACTTTCTCCCCGCCGCCCAGGCGGCCGGCGCCGCCGCGGCCATCGTCTCCACGCCCGATCCCGCGCTCTCGCTGCCCCAGCTCGTGGTCGCCGACCCGCTCGCCGCCTTCCAACGCATCGCCGCCGCGCATCGTCGCGCTTTTACCGGTCCCGTGGTCGGCGTCTCCGGCAGCGCGGGCAAGACCTCCACCAAGGAGCTGCTCGCTCTCCTCCTCTCGGAGGCTCCCGGCGACGTCCTCGCCACCGAGGGCAATCTCAACAACCACCTCGGCGTGCCGCTCACCCTGCTGCGGCTCGATCCCGCGAAGCACCGCCGCGCCGTCATCGAGGCCGGCATCGGCGGCCCGGGCGACATGACGCCGCTCGCCGCCATGATCGAGCCCGACCTCGCGGTCATCACGCTCGTCGGCCCCGCCCACTTAGAGGCGCTCGGCTCGCTCGACGGCGTCGCGCGCGAGAAGGCGAAGCTGCCCGCCGGCGCCCGCCCCGGCGCGCGCAAGTTTTTCCCCGCCGCCTGTCTCGCCTATCCCGCGTTTCGCGAGCTCGCCGCCCCCGCGATCGCGCTCGAGACGCGCGTCGCCCACGGCGCGGATGAGACGCGCGTCGCCTTCGTCCTCGACGGCTCGGAGCACTCTTTCGCGTGCCGCCGCGTCTCCGACGGCATGGCCTCGAATGTCGCTCTCGCCCTCGCCGCCGCGCTCAGCCTCGGCGTCTCGCCCGCCGCCGCCCAGGCCCGGCTCGGCGGCTGGCGTCCCGCCGCCCTGCGCGGGGAACTCCGCCGCGACGAGCGCGGCCGCTGGCTCTACGTCGATTGCTACAACGCCAACCCGGCCTCGATGCACGACGCGCTCTCCGTGTTCGCGGCCGTCGCCCCGGCCGACCAGCCCCGGCTGTATGTCATCGGCGGCATGGAGGAGCTCGGGACCGAGTCCGTTTCCTATCACCACAAATTCGGCGCGGCCCTCGCCGCCGCCCTGCGTCCGGGCGACGCCGCCGTCGTTCTCGCCGCGCCGTCCGCCGCCGAGGCGGTGGTGGCCGGCGCCGCCCATGCCGCCGTCGTCGCCGTGCCCGATCTCGACGCGCTGCGCGCGCGCTTCGAGGCCTTCGCCGGCGCGGTCTTCATGAAGGGCTCCCGCCGCTACCGGCTGGAGTCGGTCCTCGCGCCCGCCGGCGCGCCGTCCGCCGCCCACTGATTCTTTTCGCACCGTGCTCTCTTTCCTCGCCGATTACGAACACCTCTGGGGCCCCCTCCGCCTCCTGCGCTACCTCACGTTCCGCGCCCTGCTCGGCGCGCTGACCGCGACCGTGATCGGCTTCGTCATCGGCCCCTGGCTCATCGCCCACCTGCGCCGGCTCAAGTTCGGCCAGCATTACGACGACTCGCGCACCGGCGATCTCGCCGCCCGTTTCGACAAGAAGAACACCCCGACGATGGGGGGCCTGCTCATCTTTTTCTCCGTCTTCGTCAGCACCGTCCTTTGGGCCGAGCCCAACATCTGGGTGTGCGTCGCGCTCTTCGTCTACGCCGCGCTCACCGCGGTCGGTTTCCGCGACGATTACCTGAAGGCCGTGCGCAAGAACAAGGACGGCATCAGCTCTCGCGAGAAGATGATGTGGCAAACGCTCGTCACGCTCGGCGCTCTGGTCGCTCTGGTGCTTCACCCCGACAGCTCGGAGAAAATCCGCGAGCTCTGGGTGCCCTTCCTCAAGGAGCCCATTTTCGTCTTCGGCGCCGGTCTCGGCTTGGTCGGCCTGTTCGTGATGATGTTCTTCTGGATCGTGGGCTTTTCCAACGCGATCAACCTCACCGACGGCCTCGACGGTCTCGCCATCGGTTGCACCATCACCGTGGCGCTGGTCTACGGCATCATGGCCTACTCCGCCGGCAACGCCATCATCGCGAAGTATCTTCTGATCTCCTTCGTGCCTGGCACCGGTGAGCTCGCCGTCATGTGCGCCGCGCTGGTCGGCGCGGGCATGGCCTTCCTGTGGTATAACTCGCATCCCGCCGAGGTCTTCATGGGCGACACCGGCTCGCTCGCGCTCGGCGGCCTCATCGGCGTCATCGCCTTCATGGTGCAGCAGCCGCTCACGCTCGTCATCGTCGGCGGCGTCTTCGTCGTCGAGGCGCTGTCGGTCATGATCCAGGTCGGCTACTTCAAATACACCAAGCGCCGCAGCCCGACGGGGGAGGGTAAGCGCTTCTTCAAAATGGCCCCCATCCACCACCACTTCCAGAAACTCGGCTGGCCCGAGACCAAGGTCGTTCTCCGCTTCTGGATCATCTCGCTGATGTGCTCCCTCGCCGGCCTCGCCACTCTCAAGATCCGCTAAGCCCCAAACTTTCCTCCTCTCTTCGACCTCCGCGCCTCTGCGCCTCTGCGTTAATAATTCTCCTTCTTCTCCCTCGCTTCATGCTCCGCCCGCCCGACTTCATTAGCCCGCTGCTCCAGCGCCCCGTCGCCATCTTTGGCGCCGGCGTAAGCGGCCGCGCGCTGTCGGCGCTGGTGCGCGAACTCGGCGCGGAGGCCCTCGTTTACGACGCCGCTCCCGCCCCTCCTTCCGGCACTCCCTTACTTCCTTACGCCCCCAGTCCCTCCGCCTCCTTCACCGCCGCCG
>JAIXVY010000304.1 GCA_027482505.1 Opitutaceae bacterium
ACCGTCACCAACGTCGCCGTCACCGTCACCGACTTCACCTCCGCCGCCGGCACCGTCGCGGTCGCCGACGCCACCCAGTCCGACCTCACCACGGGTGCCAATGGCAACATCGTGTTTATCTCCAGCCTCGGCGCCCTCACGCTCAATGACGGCTCGGACGCCGACAACACCGCCGTGACCGCGAACGGCACCGGCAACATACTCCTGCAGGCCGTCGCCGGCACCGTGACCGCCAACGCCGATCTCCTGTCCGGCACCGGCCACGTCACCGTCCTCGCCGACGGCGCCATCGGCTTCACCTCCGGCGCTGATCTTGTCACCGGCGGCACCGGCACCGTCCTCGTCCAGTCCGCCTCCGCCGCGATCACCCAGGCCGACAACAGCCGCTTCACCGCGGCCACCGGCGACATCCGTGTCGCCGCCGCCACCGACATCACCGTCGGAGGCATCACCACCGCGGCCAACGCCTCCCTGCTCGCCGCCGCCGGTTCCGTCATCGACGCCGGCGACGCCTCGGGCGGCGCGGACATCGTCGCTTCCGGCCTCCGTATGACCGCCGCCTCCGGCATCGGCTCCTCGGTCGCCCCGCTCGATACCACTGTCGGCACCGTCGCGGCCCGCGCCGCCGGCGGCGGCGTCCACCTCCGCGAAACCGACGCCCTCGTGCTCGGCACCGTCGGCGCCACCGTCCGCCAGGTCGGCGTGGACGCCGTGGTCGCCCCCATCGTCGATCTCTCGCTCGCCGGCGTCCAGACCACCGGCGGCAACGGCCCGGTGGACATTCGCACCGCCTCCGGCGCGATCACCGTAGCCAACGACAGCTCCACCCACGGCTCGGGCGCCTTCACCCTCATCGCGGGCGGCTCCGGCGACATCACCCTCGCCGCCGTCGTCTCCTCGACCACCGGCGCGCTTTCGCTCACCGCCGGCGGCGGCATCCGCGAGACCACCGCGACCGAGACGCCCGTTCTCGTCACCGGCGGCGTCCTCACCCTCGCCGCCCAGACCGGTCTCGGCCTCTCCGGCCGCGCCGACCTCGACGTTTCCGCGCCCTCGCTGTCCTTCACCAGCGGCGGGGTGGGCCAGGCCTACCTCAAGTCGCATTCCGCGGGCGCCACCCTCACCGGCGCCACCGTCGGCGGCTCCGGTTCGCTGATCTTCACCCAGGTCACCGGCGGTCTCGCCATCGCCGGCGCGGTCAACGTCCCCGCCGGCTCGGCCACCTTCCGCGTGCCCGGCGCCCTTACCCTGACCAACGCCCCGATCACCACCGGCGCCGATCTCACCCTCGTCGCCGCCTCGATCACCACCACGTCCAGCGACCTCTCCGCCGCCGGCGCGCTCCGTCTCGCCGCCACCGGCGCCCTGACGCTCGACGCCGCGACCGACGTCGCCGGCGCCTCGGTCAGCCTCCAGGCCGGCGGCAACCTCGCCGTCGCCCAGATCAACGCCACCGGACTGCTTGCCCTCCAGGCCGGCGGTTCCGTCACCACCGTCGCTCCGGCCTCCAGCCTCGTCTCGGGCCAGTTCAGCCTCTCGGCCGGGGCCAACGCCGGCGCCGACGCCGCCCCGCTCCGGGTCGATTCTGCCGCCACCGACGTCAACGTCGCCGGCGAGACCGACATCGTCTACCTCAACGGCCTCAACCTCGGCCGCGCCGGCTACAACTTCGCCACCGCCCCCGGCGGCCAGCAGACCTTCACCGTGCAGGGCGGCGTCATCGGCACCATCGGCGGCACCATCGTCGATCAGGGTTCCGGCACGCTCCGCTTCGACAGCGCCACCCCCGTCACCATCGCCGCCCAAGTCGTGTCGGTCGGCGGCAACATCACCGTCGTCGCTCCCGCGCTCACGGACGGAACGCCCGACGAGGGCGCGCTGCTCAGTGCCGCCGCGGGTCGCGTCACCCTCACCACCCAGACCGGCGTCGGCGCCGCGGGCGCGGGCGACATCGACTTCGTCGCCGCCGAGATCACCGCCACCACCGCCACCGGCGGCCTGGCGCTCGAAAGCCTCGCGTCCACCACCGTGGCCGGCGCCGGCCTGCTCGTGACCTCCGCCGCCTCCGTCGGCTCGGTCGCGCTCAACGTCAGCACGGGCAACCTCACCGCCACCGCGCCGATCACCAACGCCGGCTCCGGCGGCGTCGCCGTCAACGTGCCCCAGGGCACCCTCACGATGACCGCCGCCTCGCCGATCACCACCAACGTCGGCGCCATCTCCCTGCGCTCGCAGGGCTCGATGACCATCGGTCGCATCACCAGCACCACCGGCCTGGTGTCGCTCGTCACCTCCGGTTCCATCACCACCGTCAACCAGCTGAACTTCCCGAACGTCACCAGCGCCACGAGCCCCTTCGTGAGCTTCGTGACCTCGATCAACATCCTCGTGGATTCCAACACGGTCTACGCGCTCACGCCCTACATCACCGCGATGTATCCGGAGTATTCCCCGGGCGGCGTGCCGCTCGACCGCGGCGGCTCCGACGACATCGACCTCTCGGTCTACAGCGACCTCCTCACCGGCAACGCCTGAACCGCCGTCCCCTCACGCTTCACATGAACAAGCCCTTTCTCTGGCTTCTCGCGGGTCTCCTCGGCTTTCTCGGAGCCGGCCCCGCGCTGCTCGCGCAAAACGTCCCGCTCGCCCAGCCCTTGGCCGCATTGGCCCGGCCGACCTCCGGCCTCGTAGGCCTCACGCCCGCCGGCGCGCTGCTGCGCTCGACCGACAATGGCGCGACGTTCCCGTCCGTCCGCGTCGCCGACGCCCCCCGCGCGCTCTTCGCGCTCGCCGCCTCCGGCTCGACCGTGGTCGCGATGGGCGACGCCGCCTACTTCGTGCGTTCGACCGACAATGGCGCGACCTGGTCCTCCCTCGCCTCGGCGCTCACGCCCGCCCACGGCGGACCGGTCAACGGTCTTGCGGCCAACGGCTCCTCTTGGGTCGCGGTCGGCCAGCGCGGGCTCAACCTCTCCGTCCTTCGTTCTACCAACGGCGGCGCCGCCTGGGCGTCCGCCACCGTGCCGGTCGCCGCCGGCGCGCTACAGGGCGTGGCCTGGACCGGTTCGCGCTGGGTCGCGGTCGGTGGCGATGGCATCTTTGGTTTCATCTACACCTCGACCGACGGCGCCAGCTGGACCCGCCTCGCCGGCGCGAGTTATCCGCTCTACGCCGTCGCCTCCAACGGCGCGGGCAAAGTGGTCGCGGTCGGAGAGGCTGGCACCGTGCTCTACGCCTCCGACGGCGGCGCCACCGCCGGCTCCTTTGCTTCCTATGGCGGCGACCTGGTTTCCGAAGCCCTGCGCTCCGTCGCCTTCGTCTCCGGCGACAACTGGATCGCGGGCGGAGACAATCTCGCCCTTCTCTCCTTCAGCAGCGCCACGCTTTCCGCCGCCGTCGTCTCCGCGCCTTCGAGCACGTCCACCGCCTCCTACCTCGCCGTCGCCTCCACCGGCTCGGGCTACTACTACGCGGCTTCGCAGGCGGTCTCCATCCTGGAGCCGCAAGGCCCGATTTCGTTGCAGGTCGCCGTCGTGGCGGGCCAGTTGCGCCTCACCCTCGTCGGCGCCCAGAACGGCTACTCCTATCACATTCAGGGCAGCTCGACCCTCGCCTCATGGACCCCTGTCTCCGGCTCCGGCCTCTCCTACGCCACCGGAGCGCCCGCCCCCACCTGGACCTATCCGTTGCCCGTGTCGGGTGAACGGATGTTCTACCGCGTCGCGGTGGGCTCCCTCGGTTCCCCCTGATTTTCGCCCGCTTCGCATGAAGTTCGCTTCCGCCTCGTCCCGCTTTTTCCTCCGGGCCGGGGCGTTTTTTCAATCGTCCCCTTCAACGTCCACCCTTCGTCTTGCCCGCGCCTAAGCCACCGTCGCTCGCACCGCTTTTTATAACGTCCCGCCAGCCGCCCGCCACTCGCTCATGAAATCCCGCCGCTCTTCCCGCTCCGCCTCCAGCCGCCGCCTTCGTTCCGCCCCGTCCGCGTTCGGCTCCGCCGCCCTCGCGGCCGGCGCCCTCCTGAGCCCGCTCTCCGCTTTCGCGGCCACCCAGACGCTCGCCGTTTCCGGCAACTGGGACACCACCAGCCCCGTGTGGAACGGCGGCGTCACGTGGACCAACGGCAACGACGCCGTCTTCGCCGGCTCCGCCTCCGCCATCGAGATCGCCGGCGCCATCACCGTCTCGGGCATCTCCTCCGCCAACACCGTCGCCTTCAACAACAACGTCCCCGGCGGCACCATCACCTTCGTTTCCCCCGCCACGCTCTCCGGCGGCGGCGCGCTTTCTTTCAACCTCTCCGTCGCCGGCTCCGCCGGTCTCACGGTGAACAACCCCGGCGGCACCGTCTCCCTCAACGCCGAAAACACCCTCTCCGGCCCCGTCGCCGTCCAGGCCGGTTCCCTCGCGCTCGGCGCCAACGGCGCGCTCAACGCCATCAACGCCCTCTCCATTTCCTCCGGCGCCTCCCTGTCGACCGGCGGCATCAATCAGATCGGCCAGGTCGCCGTCACCAACGCCGGCGCGCTTTCCCTCGGCGGCAACGACAACGTCCAGTCCTACGTCTCCAACGGCGGCGTCCTCAATGGCCCCGGCACGCTCACCGCCGCCGCCGGCTACGTCCTCAACAACGGCTCCACCGTCAACGGCAACCTCGGCAACGGCGTCATCACCACCAACGGCGCCGTCGCCCTCAACGGCAACACGTCCGCCTCCGGCTCGCTCGCCGTCCAGAGCGGCGTAGCCACTGTCAACGCCAACCTCGGCGCCACCACCGTCTCCGTCTCCAACGGCGCCACTCTCGCCACCGGCGCGAGCGGCAACCTCGCCAACACCGCCGCCGTCAACCTCAACGCCTCCGGCGCCCTCCAGCTCGGCGCGAGCGACACCATCGGCAACCTCACCGGCGCCGGCACCGTCAACCTCGACGGCAATACCCTCACGCTCTCCAACGGCGCGGGCGCCACCAGCGCCGCCGCCATCAACGGCGCGGGCGGCGTCACCCTCTCCGCCGGCACCCAGACCCTTTCCGGCGCCTCCGCCTACACCGGCGCGACCAACGTCAACGGCGGCACCCTCGCCCTCACCGGCAGCCTCGCCTCCACCCAGGTCAACGTCGCCTCCGGCGCCGCGCTCACCTCCGCCGGCGGCCTCGCCGACGCCACCCAGCTCACCCTCGGCATCACCGGCACCGCCACCTTCACCGGCGCCGAAACCCTCGCCGGCCTCAGCGCCGGCACCGGCGCCATCAACGCCTCGGGCGTCGACCTCACCGTCGCCAACACCCTCGACGCCGCCGGCAACATCACCGTCCGCAACCTCGACGTCGGCACCCTCAACGGCTCCGCCGCCATCGCCTCCACCGGCGTCGTCTCCGCCGAGTCCGGCGCCTTCTCCGGCAACATCTCCTCCGGCTCCCTCCTCAAGGACGGCGCCGGCACGCTCACCCTCTCCGCCTCCCAGTCCTTCATGGGCGGCGCCACCGTTTCCGCCGGCACCCTCGTCCTCGGCCACGCCACCAATACCCTCGCCGACTCCGGCGCGCTTGTCCTCTCCGCCGGCGCCACCCTCGACCTCCAGGGCAACACCGACACCGTCGGCTCCTTCACTGCCAACGGCGGCACCGTCTCCGGCACCGGCACGCTCACCGCCGCCACTTACGCGCTCAACAACGGCGCCGTCATCGACGCCAACCTCGGCGCCGGCGCGCTCACCGCCAACGGCAACGTCGCCATCAACGGCGGCGTCGCCGCGGCCAACTTCACCGTCCAGTCCGGCGCGACCACCCTCGCCGGCTCCGCCGCCGCCACCTCCGTTTCCGTCGCCGGCGGTTCGCTCGATCTCTCCGCCTCCGGCTCGGTCAACTCCGCCAACACCCTCGGCGTCTCCGCCGGCGCGTCCCTTTCCACCGCCGCCGCCAACCAGCTCTCCGACACCGCCGCCGTCACCAACGCCGGCTCGCTCACGCTCAACGGCAACGACACCGTCGCGTCCCTCTCCAACAGCGGCTCGATCGCCGGCCCCGGCGTTCTCACCACCGCCGACGGCGTCTACACCCTCAACGCCGGCTCCACCGTCTCCGGCAACCTCGGCGCCGGCACCCTCAACATTCAGGGCAACACCGGCGTCTCCGGCACGTCCGCCGCCTCCGCCGTCAACGTCAATGCCGGCCAGCTCTCCCTCACCGGGAACAACCTTTCCGACTCCGCCGCCGTCACCAACTCCGCTACGCTCCTCGTCGCCGGCGACGACACCGTCGGCTCCCTCGTCAACACCGGCGCCCTCTCCGGCGCCGGCACGCTCACCGCCGCCACCTACGACCTCCGCGCCGGCTCCAGCGTTTCCGGCAACCTCGGCCTCGGCGTCGTCACCGTCTCCGGCTCGACCACCGTCACCGGCACCCTGGCCGCGCTCGCGGTCAACGTGAACAACGGCGTCACCCTCTCCCTCGACGGCGACAATCTCGCCGACTCCGCCACCCTCACCCTCGGCACCGGCGGCGTCATCAACCTCGCCGCCAACGAGACCGTCGGCACCTTCGTCAACAACGCCGGCTCCCTCGCCGGCTTCGGCACGCTCACCGCCGCCGACTACATCCTCAACGACGGCACCGTCGTCTCCGCCAACCTCGGCAACGGCAACGTCACCACCAACGGCACCGTCCTCATCGAGGGTGTCACCGGCACCGGCGCCTTCACCGTCGCCACCGGCTCCACCACGCTCGCCACCTTCACCGGCGCCAATTCCCTCAACGTCAACGCCGGCGCCTCCCTCCTCCTCACCGCCGACGCCGAGCTCAACATCGCCACCGCCGTCGACATCGGCGCCGGCGCCACCCTCTCCACCGGCGGCATCAACCAGATCGGCAACGCCGTCGTCACCAACGCCGGCACGCTCGTCCTCGGCGGCAACGACACCGTCTCGCACTACGTCTCCAACGGCGGCACCGTCTCCGGCGCGGCCCTCGTCGCCACCACCTACGCCCTCAACCACGGTTCCACCGTCAATTCCAACCTCGGCGCGGGCGATCTCACCGCCAACGGCACCGTCGCCATCAACGGCTCCACCGGCGCCGGCACCTTCACCGTCCAGTCCGGCGAGACCACCCTCAACAACGCCGCCTCCGCCGGCCTCGTCACCGTTTCCGGCGGCACCCTCTCCCTCACCGGCGCCGGCGCCCTCAACGCCGCGACCGCCATCGACATCGCCTCGGGAGCCACGCTCTCCCTCGGCGCCTCCAACCAGCTGGCCGACGCGGCCGCCGTCACCAACGCCGGCACGCTCGCCCTCGGCGCGAACGACGACACCGTCGGCACCTACGCCGGCGCCGGCGCGCTCACCGGCACGGGCACGCTCACCGCCGCCACCTACGCCCTGGCCGACGGCGCCGTCATCGACGCCAACCTCGGCGCCGGCGCGCTCACCACCACCGGCACGGTGACCATCAACGGCGACACCGCCGCCTCCTCGCTCACCGTCCAGTCCGGCGTCATCACCCTCGCCGGCGACTCCGCCGCGACCACCGTGCAGGTGGACGCCGGCGCATCGCTCGCCACCACCGCCACCGGCACCCTCGCCGACACCGCCGCCGTCACGCTCACCGGCACCGGCGCGCTTACCCTCGGCCAGAACGAGACCATCGCCAACCTCAACGGCGCCGGCACCGTCGCCCTGGGCAACACCACCCTCACGCTCGCCAATGGCGCGGGCGCGACCTCCGCCGCCGTCATCTCCGGCACCGGCGGCCTCACCTTGGTCTCCGGCGCGCAGACGCTCACCGGCGCCTCCGCCTACACCGGCGACACCACCGTCCAGGGCGGCACGCTCACCCTCGACGGCAACAACGCCTCCGAGCGCCTCCTCGTCCAGGGCGGCGCGCTCCAGCTCAACGCCACCTCCGCCGCCGCCTCGGTCGACATCGACGCGGGCGCCACCCTCGCCACCGGCGCGGCCGAGCGCCTCAACAACAACGTCCTCATCAACAACGACGGCGCGCTCACCCTGGGCGGCAACGAGACCCTCGGCGCCTTCACCGGCACCGGCGTTGTCAACCTCGGCGGCTTCAACCTCAACTTCGCGGGCGACGGCGACGCCGTCTCCGGCGAGCTCACCTCCGACTTCGCCGGCGCCATCAACGGCTCGGGCACCATCACCAAGTCCGGCTCCGACATCCAGGTCCTCTCCGGCGTGAGCGGCTACTCCGGCATCGCCCGCGTCGCCGAGGGCATCCTCCGCGTCACCAACGCCGGCGCGCTCGGCGCCACCGGCGCCAACGGCCGCACCAACGTCCTCAACGGCGGCACCCTCGAGATCGCCAACTCCATCTCCCTCGCCGAGTCCATCCGCGTCACCGGCTCGGGCGTCGCCGCCGCGTTCACCGGCAACGACTCCTACCTCACCAGCCTCGGCGCCCTCCACAACCTCTCCGGCGACAACACCCTCACCGGCCAGATCGGCATCGTCGGCGGCCAGCCCGACGTCGTCATCGGCGCCTCCTCCGGCACCCTGCGCATCAACGCCGACGTCGTCCGCTCCGTCTTCGAGGTCGGCGACGTCGCCGCCTCCGTGCCGCGCCTCACCTTCCAGGCTGCCGCCGGCACCACCATCACCGTCGTCGGCACCAACGCCAATATCTTCGGCCCCTTCGCTGGCGTCGTCGACATCGCCAAGACCGGCGGCGGCACCCTCGATCTCTCCGGTCTCGTCATCAACAACTCCAGCGGCGACCTCTACCTCACCGACGGCACCGTCCGCATCGCCCTCGAGTCCCGCCTGGGCGGCTCCGCCGTCATCTTCGGCGCCACCGATCGCGGCACCTTGCGCGTCGCCAACACCGCCACCCAGACCGCCATCTCGGCCGGCGCGGGCCAGGTTCTCTCCGGCGGCGACGGCGATTTCGCCAACTTCCGCAACACCGTCTTCAACTTCGCCGCCGGCGACGGCACCTTCTTCACCGAGACCGACGCCGCCATCCGCCTCTCCAATCTCCAGAACTTCGGCTCCAGCCAGCTCGTCAAGGCCGGCTCCGCCGACCTCCTCCTTGATCTCGTGGGCGGCGGCGACGCGAAGATCCTGCCCTCGCTCGTGATCAATTCCGGCCGCGTCTTCTTCCTCGCCGAGGACACCGCCGCGCTCACCTTCGCCGGCCTCTCCGGCGCGGGCGGCGACCTCGATCTCGGCGCGCTCGACGCGACCTTCAACCAGACCGTCTCCTCCACCTTTGGCGGCAACCTCTCCGGCACCGGCGACCTGACCATCAACGCCCTCACCGGCGCCCAGCTCGTCGCCTCCGGCGTGTTCGCCGGCTTCAACTCCGTCACCATCGGCGGCGACTCCACCGGCCGCGTCGAGCTCTCCGGCGCCAGCACCTACCTTGGCTCCACCAACGTCGCCACCGGCGGCAACCTCCTCCTCACCGGCACCCTCCAGACCGCCGCGGTCGACATCGCCACCGGCGCCACCCTCGCGCTCGGCGCCTCCGACCGCCTGGGCAACCCGGCCGTCACCGTCACCAACGCCGGCACCTTCGACCTCGGCGCCTTCAACGAGACCATCGCCGCCTTCACCAGCAACGGCGGCACCCTCTCCGGCACCGGCACGCTCACCGCCGCCACCTACGCGCTGAACAACAACAGCGTGATCAACGCCAACCTCGGCACCGGCGCCGCGACCGCGAACGGCACCGTGGCGATCAACGGCGACATCGCCGCCGAAAGCCTCACCGTCCAGACCGGGACCACCACCCTCGCCGGCGATTCCGCCGCGACCACCGTGCAGGTGGACACCGGCGCGTCGCTCGTCACCACCGCCACCGGCACGCTGGCCGACACCGCCGCGGTCACGCTCTCCGGCACCGGCGCGCTCACCCTCGGCCAAAACGAGACCATCGGCAGCCTCGTCGCCGACACCGGCGTGATCAACGCGGCCGGCGTCGACCTCACCGTCACCGGCTTGCTCGACGCCGACGGCACCCTCGCCGTTCGCAATCTCTCCGCCGGCACGCTCGCGGGCGACGTCGACGTCACCTCCACCGGCAACGTCACCGCCACCACCCTCAACGGCACCGCCGCCGCCTCGCTCTCCTCCCCCGGCCTGATCACCGCCTCGAACGGCGCCTACGCCGGCGCCATTCTGTCCGGCGCGCTCACCAAGATCTCGGCCGGCACGCTCGCGCTCTCCGGCGCCAACACCTACGCCGGCGCCACCAACGTGAACGGCGGCACCCTCGCTCTCACCGGCAGCCTCGTTTCCACCGAGGTCAACGTCGCCTCGGGCGCCACGCTCACCAGCACCGGCGGTCTCGCCGACGGCACCGATCTGACGCTCAACGGCACCGCCGCCGCCACCTTCACCGGAGCCGAGACGCTCGACACGCTGAACGGCGCCGGCTCCGTCGCCGCGACCAACCTCACCGTCACCACCATCAACAGCTCGGCGACCATCGCCTCCTCCGGCGTGGTCACGATCTCCGACGGCGCCTTCTCCGGCAGCCAGACCTCCGGCGGGCTCACCAAGGTCTCCGCCGGCACGCTCACGCTCTCCGGCTCCAGCACCACCGCCGGCCCGGTCACGATCAACGGCGGCACGCTCGTGCTCGCCAACGCCGCCAACACCCTGGCCAACAACGCCGCCGTTGTCGCCAACGCCGGCACCACCCTCGATATCCAGGGCAACACCGACACCGTCGGCTCCCTACAGGTCAACGCCGCCAACGTCGTCGGCACCGGCACGCTCACCGCCGCCACCTACGACCTCAACGACGGCGCCGTCATCCGCGCCAACCTCGGCGACGGCGTCGCTACCGTCGAGGGCCAGGTCCGCGTCTTGTCCACCCTGGGCGCCGGCAACCTCGACCTCACCGTCCTGAACGGCGGCACCCTCCGCGGCCTCGCGGGCGACGCCAACCGCTCCTTCACCATCGACGGCGACCTCACCGTGGCCACCGGCGGCACCCTCGCCCCCGGCGCCAGCCCCGGCTTCACCGTCGTCACCGGCGACTGGACCCAGAACGGCGTCTTCGCCACCGAGCTCGCCGGCACCGGCGGCGCGGGCGTCGCCAACGGCCACGACCAGATCCAGGTCGGCGGCGACATCACCCTCGGCGGCTCCTCCACGCTCGCCATCCAGCGCGACGGCGCGCTCGGCTTCGTCGAGCCCGCCCGCGGCAATACCTTCCGCATCATCGTCGGCGACCTCACGAACCAGAAGTTCGCGACCGTCACCACCCAGTTCTCCACCGGCCTGGTCCTCGATCTCGCCGACGGCACCCTCATCGGCACCGGCCTCCCCGCCGCCCCCGGATCCACCTCCGGCCTGACCAACCTCGCCACCATCCCCGGACTCGACGCCAACACCATCGCGCTGGTGAACGCCTTCCAGCAGCAGGCCTTCGCCGGCGATCCGAACGGCGTGCAGCTCAACTCCAGCGTGGCCAACGGCACGCCGGCCGGCGCCGCCCTGCGCGCGCTCCTCACCACGCCCATCGGCGCGCAGAACGGCATCCAGCGCGTCTCGCCCGAGAACTTCGCCGGCGAGTCCGCCTACGCCGTGCGCGCCACCCGCCACTACGCCGACACCGCGCTGCACGCGCCCACCCTCGCCCGCGCCGGCGACTGGTCGCTCTTCGCCGCCTGGGCCGGCCACTCCGCCTCCACCGACAGCTCGCCCGCCGCCGGCGACTACGATCTCGAGGGTTCCGGCACCGTCGCGGGCGCCCGCCTCCCGTTCGGCGAGTCGACCGTGCTCGGCGTCTACGCCGCCTTCGATTCCGGCGACGTCTCCGGCCTGCACCGCACCGGCGACGTCACCGGCCAGGTCTTCGGCCTCCTCGCCGAGACCGCCGTGGGCGAGAAAAACACCCTCACCGCCTCCGTCGCCACCGGCAACTACGAGAGCGACTCGTCCCGCGCCTCGCTCTACGGCGGCCGCGCCCGCGCCAACGGCATCGACATCGACGCCCTCCACCTCTCCGTCGGCCTCAGCCACGCCATCGTGGCCGAGGAGGACCGCGGCTTCTCGCCGTATGTGGAATTCCGCTACACCGATTCCTCGTCCTCCGCCTTCCGGGAGGCCGCCCCGGCCTTCGACGCCCTCGCCGTCCAGGCCATCGACTACACCAGCCTGGAGGGCGAGCTCGGCGCCCGCGGCTTCATCATGGTCACGGACAAATTCGGCTTCAACGCCCAGGTCGGCGTCACCCAGGAGTTCGGCGACGACAATGTCGCCGTTCGCGCCCGCCTCGCCAACGGCGGCGCGCCCTTCCAGGTGCGCTCGCCCGGCTTTGGCGACACCGCCCTCGGCGCCGGCCTCGGCTCCACCTACGACTTCACCCCCGCCTTCCGCGTGGGCGCCGGCGTGAAGGCCGCCATCGTCAGCGACGCCGACACCGCCGTCACCTACCACGTGGGCGGCAGCTTCCGCTTCTAAATCGCGAGTCGACTCCTCCGCGCGCCGCCGGAAGTCTCCGGCGGCGCGTCCCTTTTTTTCCACCTCCCCCCATGATCAAAATCGTCAGCCAAGGCATTCCCCAGCGTCTCGTCCGTGACAACCAGGCCTATCATCTGGTCGCCGCCATCGAAGGGGCCGCCGCCAACACCCAGTTCATGCAGAACCTCCAGGTCGTCGCCCAGCAGCGCCGCGCCCTCGAGGAGCTGCGCGCCAAGACCGAGGCCGCGCCCGCCGCCGAGAAGGCCGCCCTCGAGTCCCAGGCCGCCCAGATCGAGGCCCGCCTCAAGCCGAACCTCGAGTTCATGGCCAAGACCTACGCCTACTCGGTCCAGCACAACTACCTGCTCGTGCCCGTGCAGTCCGCGCTGCTCCTCAAGGCGAACGACGAGACCGGCAAGCCGGTCGAGGACGAGGCCAAGGCCACGCTCGCGGCCGAGTTTTTCGGCACCGAGGCCTACGAGGAGCTCCAGGCCCTGCGCCAGCGCCTCGCCACCCTCGGGGGCGACGCTTCCAAGCAGGCCGAGATCGATGCCCTGAAGAAGCAGCTCAGCGAGAAGTTCGGCTTCGACACCGGCTCCTCCTACTTCCTCCAGGTGCGCAAGGGCGCGCTCTACGCCAGCATCCCCGAGGCCTGATCCGGCCCTTCGGTTTTCGGCTTTTTTCGCCCGCGGGCCATGCGCCCGCGGGCGTTTCTGTTTTTGCGCCGGAGGCAGACGACCGTCCCGCCGACGCGGAACTTTAGCTCGCGGGCAGGTTGTCGTCCTCCGCGTTCGACTTCGGCTTGGGCCGGCCCCGGCCGTGTCCGTCGCCGCGCGCGTGGGCCCGCAGCAGGATGGAGAGCGCGGTGGCCGCCTCGGCCTCGTCGTAGCATACCGCGTCCGGGCCGGCCTGTTCCAGCAGGTCGGACTCGTTGAGGTAGCGGGCGCGGACCAGCGTCTTGATGCCCGGATTTTGCGCCCGCGCCGCGTTGATGATGGCGAAAGCCGTGGCGGAGTCGGGCAGGGTGACCACCAGATAGGAAGCGTGGCGCACCCCCGCCTCGGAGAGGATTTCGGCGTGGGTGGCGTCGCCGAAGAGGGCGTGCTTACCCCCGGCCTGCAACGCGACCACGGTGTCCACGTTGAGATCTATGACGATGTGCGAAAGACCCAGTTCGGCCACCCGATGCTCGACCGAGCGCCCCACCGGGCCGTAGCCCACCAGGATGACTTCCGGCCGGAAGCCCGGCGTGCGCGACTCGTCCAGGTTGGCCCGCATGCCGCGTCCGGCGGCGCGCCGCTGGAGCCACCCGCGCAGGCGGGGAAAGCGATCCAGCCGCGCCTCCGCGGCAAGGAGCCGGCGAAAAAGCCACGGGTTGATGCTGATCGAGACGATGGCGGCCGCGACGATGGCGTTGTGGCCCGCGCCCGGCAGGATGCCGAGTTTCTTGGCCGCCTCGGCCACGATGAAGGAGAACTCGCCGATCTGGGCCAGGCCGCCCGCGACCACCAGGCCGGTTTTCACCGTGTGCCGGCGCGCGATCACGATGAGGAGGGCGGCGGCGGGCTTCACGACCAAGACCACCAGGAGCGTGCCGAGGACCAGGCCGGGCTCCTGCAGGACGACCCGCCAGTCGAACAGCATGCCCACCGAAACGAAAAACAGCACCGCGAAGGCGTCGCGCATGGGCAGGGCGTCCGCCGCGGCCTGATGGCTCACCTTCGACTGGCCCACCACCATGCCGGCGAGAAAGGCGCCCAGCGCCATCGAGGCGCCGAAGGCGAGGTAGCCCGCCGTCGCCACCGCCATCGCCATGACGAGCACCGCCAGGGTGAACAATTCCCGCGAGCGCAGCTTGGCCACGCGCAGTAGCAGCCACGGCACGAAGCGCGCCCCCGCCACGAGCATGATGGCGCCCAGTCCGACCAGCTTGCCCAAGGCGATGCCGATGGAGAGGAGGATGTCGCCGGCGCTCTGCGTCCCGCCGCCTTCTTTCAGGGCCAGAAACGGCAGGAGCACGAGGACGAGCACCGTGAGGATGTCCTCGACCAGCAGCCATCCGACCGCCACCCGGCCCTCGGTGCTCTCCATCAGGCCTGCGTCCATGAGCACGCGGATGAGCACCACCGTGCTGGCCACCGAGATCGCTATGCCGAGCACGAGGCCCGCGTTCCACGTCCAGCCCGCCGCGAGGGCCACTCCGAGCCCGCACAGCGTGGCGGCCAGGCTTTGGCCCAGCGCGCCGGGCAGGGCGATCGAACGCACGGACATCAGATCTCCCACGTGGAAATGCAGGCCCACGCCGAACATGAGCAGTATGACGCCGATCTCCGCCAGCTGCATGGCGAGCCCCACGTCGCCCACGAAGCCGGGCGTGTAGGGGCCGACGGCGATGCCCGCCAGCAGGTAGCCCACGATGGGCGAGAGACCCAGCCGCTTGGCGCCCAGGCCGAAAATCAGGGCGGCGGTCAGTCCGAAGGCGATGGTGGTGATCAGGGAAATATCGTGCATGAGCGGATGGTCTTGCGGCTTCTGCGGACCGGGCCCCCGGGCGCGCGTTTCGGGTAACACAGCGGCGTGCGATGTTGCGCGAAGGAAGCACAAACGCGGCCGCGCGCAAAAAATCCGCCGCCCGAACGCGGGGAAAAAACGGAGGCGAGGCGCGTTTTGATTTAACGATATACCATAATTCTTGCGCTTCGCCTGTCCGCTCGCTGGATGGCGCGGATGTCCGCCCCCGCCCCGTCCGCCGCCATCGCCCCCGCCGCCCGCGCGCATCGCTGGCGCTCCGTCGTCACCATCGCCGTCTCGCGGACGATCGACGACACCGAGTCGGGGTTGATGAACAACCTCTTCCCGGTGATTCGCGCCTCGCTGGGGCTGTCGCTGGCGCAGTTGGGCGTGTTGACCGCGATACCCCGCTTCGCGCGCATGCTTTTCGGTCCGCTCTGGTCCATGGCGGCGGATCGCTGGGGCCGAAAGCGGGTGCTGGTCTTCGCCACCGGCATCTGGGGGGCCTGGACGGGCTTTGTGGGGCTTGCGCAGAGCTACGAGCAACTGCTCCTGCTGTATGCGATCGGCGCGATCGGCACGGTGGCGGGCGAGCCGATCGCGAACGGCCTCATCGCGGACCATTTTCGCAACGAGGAGCGCGGCAAGGCCTATGGGTTGCTGCGCAGCCTGACCTCGTTCGGCTCGCTCGCGCTGACCCCGTTGATGGCGCAGTTTTCGCGCACGCCGGAGGGCTGGCGGCACGGTTTGTATTTGATGGGCGTGTTGAGCGTGCTGAGCGGGATCGCGATCGCTCTTTTCGTGCGCGAGCCGGCGCCCGCGGGCGGGGCGGCGTCCGCCCCGCGGCCGAAGTTCGGGCCGCGCGACATCGGCTCGCTGCTGCGCATCCCGACCTTTCTGCTGATGGCGGGCAGCGTCTTGTTTGTCACCAGCATCGTGATGATGCCCTTCATGGTGACCTTTTTCGTGGAGGTGCGCGGCTGGACGACGGCCGACGCGAACTTCCTGCAAGGCGCCTTCACCGCGGGCTGGATGATCAGCTCCCTGCTGGGCGGGTTCCTCGGCGACTGGTTCGAGCGACGCTTCGGGCCGCGGGGCCGGATCGCGCTGATGCAGATCTACCTCGTGGCGTTTTCCGCGGCCAGCTACCTGGTCTTTCAGGTGGACTGGGGCAAGGGGCCGCTCGCGTTCGCGGCCCTGCTCTCCTTCGGGTTGATCGGCTCGATCGGGTTTTCCGGCGTGGCGTTTCCGATGGTGTCGCACGTGGTGCCCGGCTTTGCGCGCGCGACGGCGTTTGCGATGCTGTTTTCGCTGTTGCAGGGGATGTTCGCGGGCGTGCTCTCCCTCGCCTCCGGCCGGGTGGCGGAGTTGATCGGCCTGAAGGGGCTGATGTTTTGGGTGATCACGGTGCCCTACGCGATCAACGCCCTGTATTGGTCGTTCTTTTACCGCACCTACGCGGTGGACAGGGCGAAGCTGGAGGAACAGCCGGCCCTGGCGGGGTAATACCAATGAAATGGGTAGGGCGGGCCCGTCGTGTTCTGTCCCTACCTCACAATCCAGAAGCAATCAGCCGTTGTTAAGGGCGCTTCGCGAAGGTGGTGGGCCCACTGGGATTGGCTTCGGCCCGCGGTTGCGGGCCTGCGGGGCTGACGCCCTCGCCGCGAGGCGGCGACCCTTCTACGCTGCGCTCCGTCGAACTGCGTTCTCATCCCGAGCAGGTGGGGATTCGCTTCGCGAAGGTGGTGGGCCCACTGGGATTCGAACCCAGAACCAAGGGATTATGAGTCGGGCAGACATGGGGTCAGCCCGATTCCAACCTGATCCGACGCAAGCTTACGTGAACCAATGAAGTCGTTGTAGGATAGGTTTTTAGGTGAATAGAGGCCAATGCAATGAAATCTCATCATCCTTCCGAAAGTCCAGCCCTCGCCCCCGCGAGTGTCCAAAAAGTGTCCAAGTTCGCGCCCTCTGCGGGGCGCATCGCACCCACCACGATCGAGCACTGGAAGACCCGCGTCTTCCTCGTTCCGGGCGGGAACTGCTTCGCCGTAAAGATCCAGTTCTCCGGCGAGCGCCAAACCTTCAACACCCGCCATTCCGACCGCGACGCCGCCGCTCGCCGGGCGCGCGACATCTACCTCTCCTTGGTGCGCCAAGGCTGGGCGGAGACGCTCCGCAAGTTCAAACCCAAGCCGGTCAAGGTGGAGGCCGCGCCAAAGGAACTGACGGTGGGCGCGTTCTTGGATGGTGTGGAACAGACCGGCTTGGTCACGCCCGCCGGCCTGATCTCCTACCGCACGAAATTCCGCACGCTCATCGGCCTGGTTTCGCACGTCGGTTCCGGCCGGCGGCGCGGCATCGAGTTCCGCGCTTGGCGGGCGGCGATTGACGCCCAGCCCTTGGCCGTGCTGACGCAGGAGGCGGTCCTCGCGCACCGCGCCCGGGTGGAAAAACTCCATCCCACCGATCCCCGCGCGCGCGCCCGCGCCCGGCACACCTTCGACAGCATGCTCCGGCATGGGCGCTCGCTTTTCCGCGACGAGATCCGGGCCCGGCTCCAGGCCATGGGCCTGCTGATGCCGCCTTCGCCCTTCGCCCAAGTGGACTTCTTCACCCGTGGCCAATCCGCCTTCCGCTACGTGAGCGAGTTTTCGGTCGAGGAGGTTATTCATGCCGCCAACACCGAGCTGAAGACGAGCCGCCCCGTTCTCTTCCTCGTCTTCGTTCTCGCGGTCGTGCTCGGGCTGCGGCGCAACGAAATCGACAAGCTCAAGTGGACTTCGGTCGCCTGGGCGGAGCGGGAGCTTCGGATCGTCGCACACGATTTCTTCAGCCCGAAGCGGGACAGCTCGGCGCGGCGCCTGGCCTTGGACGAGGGTATCCTTGCCATCCTGCAGGAGGCCTACCGGCAGCGCTCCGGCGAGTGGGTGATTCCCTCGGTGGTGAGGCCGAAGCTCAACGCGACC
>JAIXVY010000314.1 GCA_027482505.1 Opitutaceae bacterium
GTCGATGGGGACGGGCGTGGGATTGACCAGCTTCACCACGATCTCGCGCGCGGCCCGGTCGTAGGTCGTCGAGGCGCTCAGGCCGACCGGACGGATCGCGTAGTCGTGGACCAGCGCGCCATCGAGCGAGCAGCGGATGCGGCCGGGCGAAAGCTCGACCTTCATCTCGTGCCAGACGCCGGTGCGCACCGAGCCGGGGGCGTCGGCGAGGACGATCCCGCTGTGGACGCCGTTATCGAGACGCTGAAGCGCGTGGCGGGTGTTGCCCCAGCCGCCGACGTTCCACCAATAGTAGCCGCGACCGTCGACCGAACCGAAGCGGATGAGAAAGCCCTCCGCGCCCGCGGTCTTTCGGGCGCGCACGGTGTAGGTGACGGTGTCGCTGGAAATCGATTCGGACGAGAAGCTCATCGCGCCCTCGGCGTCGACGGAGCCCTGGCGCAAAACATCGTCGGCGAAGCGAAATTCTCCGCCTTCGGAGGCCCAGGCCGCGGGATCAAGCCGGCGGCCGTTCACCCGGGCCTCGGCGACCTCGATGGCGGTGCGCCAGCTGCCCACGCCCACCGGTCCCGAAAGGGTCGGCGGAGGCGGGACGGCCGAGGCGTCGATGGTGGTCGGCAAATAGGCGTCGCCCTGGTGGCGGGCGAAGAGCTGCTGCACGTAGTAATTGGGCGGGCGGACCACGTTGCGCTGGTCGAAGAAGATGAGATCGGGCGTCCACTGGGTGTGGCCGATGCGGGCGAAGAGCGGCGCGTAGCAGGCCATGTCGACGATGTCGCCGTTGCGCTCGATGCCGGTCAGATAGACCGCCTCGGCGAGGGCGTTGTAGAGCGTGTTGCCCTGCGAGGCGTATTCGCCGACGAAGATCTTGGGCTTCTTGCGGTCGAAGGTGTCGAAGCGGTTCTGATGCGCGATAAACCAGTCGGGGCGCTCGTAGTAATGCTCGTCGGAGCTGTGCACGCCGAGCTCGGTCATGAGATCGTAGATCGGGATCTCCGGGCCGAGGCCGGAGGTGCCGATGATCTTGATCTCGGGATAACGGGCGCGGATGGCGCGGACGAAATGGGGGAAGCGCTCGCGCACGGCGGCGTTGTCATGCTCCTCGTTGCCAAGGCAGATGAACTGGAGGCCGAAGGGCTCGGGATGCCCCATGCGCGCGCGGACGGAGCCCCAGCGCGAGGTGGCGGGACCGTTGGCGAACTCGATCAGGTCGAGCGCGTCGTCGATCCATTTCTGCAGCTCCGCCATCGGCGCGACCTCGAGGCCGCGGAAACCGCAGGACACTCCGACCGGCACCACGGGCAGGGGCTGCATACCCAGGTCCTGGCAGAGCTGGAAATACTCGAAGTAGCCGAGCCCGTAGGTCTGGTGGTAGCCCCAGAGATTCCAGTTGGGCTTGCGCTCGGCGACGTCGCCGACCGTGTCCTTCCACGCGTAGGCGTTGGCGAGGCCGTCGCCGTGGGCGATGCAACCGCCGGGGAAGCGAAGAAACTTGGGATGCAGGTCGCGCAGGGCCTCGACGAGGTCGCGGCGCAGGCCGCCCTTGCGGCCGAGCCAGGTGTCCTGCGGGAAGAGCGAAACCATATCCAGCGCGAGCGTGCCGCGGCCGGCCACGCTCACGACCAGCCGGCCCTGATCGCTGGTGGCGGAGGAGGTCAGCACCGCCTCGAATTTCGCCCATTCTCGACCGGCGCCGCGAATCTCGGCCGAGCCGGCGCGGGTGCCGTCGGGCAACTCGAGCGCGACGGTGATGGTGTCGTCGCCGCTCCAATCCGAGGCGCGGGCGTAGACGGAAAAATCGTAGCGCGCGCCGGCGTCGAGACGGATGCTGTCGAAGCCGGAGTTGGCGACGGCGAAGCCTTTGCCGGGCTCCTCGACCCGCAGCGTGAGGTAGTGGCGGTTGTTGGCGTTGAGCGGCGCGAGGTCGGTCACGGCGATGTCGCCCCTCGCCCCGCCACGCTCGATTTTCTCCCACGCGAAAAGCGGATGCAGAGCGCGGACGCGCGGATCATTGCCCTTGAGGGGATGGTATTCGAAAGAGCGGTTTTGCACCAACTCGGCGTAAAGACCGCCGTCGGCGGCGTAGTTGATGTCCTCGAAAAAGAGGCCGTAGAGATGCGGGCTGAGCGGAGTGCCGGGCTTGGTGCAATCGATGCGCACGGAAACGGGGGCGCCAAAAAGGGCCACGGCCGGCAAGACGGCCAGAAAAGCCAGACAACGGGGAATCAGGGGCATGGGGAAAGGGGCGAAAGCGCCAGAAATGACGCCTGCTCAAAGAAACGATTTTTCAGGGAAAACCCCGACAACGGCCACGGGGATTTCCACGTGACGGCGCAAACCCTCGTGAAAGAGAGGGCTAACGGCCCGGCGGCGCGGCAAGGCCACGCACGGGCACCCGCCTACTGCAAAACGGCGCGCAGGCGCATGAAGGCTCCGCGCGTGGGACTGTCCTCGACGGGCGTGGTGAAGACGTAGGTCAGCACGTCGAAATCTCCCTCGGCCACGGGAACCCCGAGGGGCACGACCGCGGCGGCCGCGGCGGGAAGGCCGAGACCGTCGAGCGTGGTGGCCCCCTCGGGGATGAGCGTGACGCCCGCGCGCTCGCGGCGGACCCGGGCGGTAAGCGTGAGATAGGTGCGCCCCTCGACCGCGGCGGGATACTCGGAGACGGCGAGAGCGCGACGCGCCACCTGCGGCAGACGCGCGGCGGAATCGGAGGCGAGCGGATCGCCGCCCAGAAGCCACTCGAAGGCGTTGGCGAGGCCATCGCCGTCGGCGTCGTCCGCGGCGGCGGAGACCCCGGCGGGCAGGGATTGCCGCACCGCCCACGCGGCGTAGTCGGGCAGCGCCACAGCGACGACGCGCAGCACGCCATCGGTCGCGAGCGTGGACGCATCCCAGCCGCGGCCGAGAGGCAGGGCGGGCAGAGACACGGAGGAGAAGGCGCCGGAGCGGGAGCCGGCGGCGAAGAGCGCGAAAGAATCGCCGACCGCGATATTGCTCCCGGCGAGAGAGACCTCGAGCGCGCCACCCAAGGCCAGGGCGCCGGTGACATTCACCTGATCGCGCGTCCCCGCCACGGAATCGATCTCGATGCGCGTGATCGAGCCGGCGGCGAGCGTAAGGTTGCCGGAAAAGCGCAGCGTGCCGACGCCGCCCGAGCCCGGGGCAAGAATGCCGCCGGAAAGCACGGTCGTCGGGCCCCCAAGCGTGCCCGCGCCGCCGAGCGTGGCGCCGGACTGGACCGTGACCGCGCCCGCGGCGGTGGCGCCGTCCACGCGGAGCGTGCCCGCCTGGACGCCGGTGACGCCGGCGTAGGTGTTGGCTTGCGTAAGCGTCCACACGCCCGGGCCGGCTTTTATCAGGCCGCCGGTGCCCGGGAGAACTTTGTCCCAGATGCCGTCGCCGATTCCCGTCAGAGTCAGCGTGCCGCCGGCGGAGCTCACGATGGCGCCGGTGCCGCGGGAGTCGTTTTTCACCGTCCAGACGTCGCCGGCCTTGGCGGCCTCCAGGGTGGCGCCGGCCGCGCCGAGGGTGAAGCCGGGGCCGTAGGGCGCCTCGGCTGGATTTTGCGGGGCGCCGGCCGCGCCGCCGGTGAAGCGCACCGTGCCGCCATTGATCACGAAGCGGGCCGGGTTGTAGGAAAGGCCGCCGAGGGCCTGCGTGCGGTAGGTGGCGTTGGCGATGCCATAGCCCCATCGGTCGAGTTCGAGCACTCCGCCGGTGTTAACGGCGAGAACGGCGGTGTTGTTCCAGGCCCCGGCGTAGAGCGCGGCGGGCTCCAGGACGGAAAGCGTGCCGCCGCCGATGGTGACGTTGCCGGTGAAGGTGCTGGCCGAGCCGAGGACGAGGCGTCCGGCGCCGTTTTTCACGAGGGAGATTCCGTCGGCGGCGCTTCCGTTCGAGATGACGCCGGAGACGGCGAAGCCGCCCGCGCCGGAAAAGGTGACCGTGCGCGCGCCGGAGGCGCCGGAGGTGAGGCCGCCGATGCCGAGCACGCCGGCGTCGGATTGGAAAACGTAGTTGGTTCCGCCGATCTGGATGGAGACGGGGCCCAGGGTGTTTTCGCCGGAGAGGTTCCGGATGGCGGCGACGCCGACGTTGCGCCCTGCGACGGAGACGGAGGCGGGCGAGGCGATGTCGCCCAGGGCGGCGCTAAGCTCCAGGGTGGAGGAGCCGGCGTTGTTGTTGCGTATTTGAATCGTGGTTACGTCGGCGATGGCGTCGGGGTGGGCGATGCGGACCGCGCCCTGGGCGGAGGTGGTGTTGCCCGAGTCGATGCTGAGCGTGCCGGAGAGGGTGCCGCCGCCGGCGAGGACAAGGGTGCCGACCCCGGCCTTGGTCAGGCCGCGCTCGCCCTCGAGCGGGAGCGCGAGAGTGGCGGTGTTCTGGCTGACGGTGACGGTCGAGGCGCTCGTCGTGCCGGTGTCGAGGATGAGCGAGGAGCCGTCGGCGGAGACGACGGTCCAGTTCTGCGCGCCGGACACGTCGCCGAAGGCGAGCGAGCCGATGGCGCGGGTGCGATCTAGGGTGACGGTGCGGTCGGCGGTGATGTTGACCGTGGAAAAATTCGCCGAGGCGCCGACGCCGTTGGCGGGGAAGGCGGAACTCCAGTTGGCGACCTCGCCCCAGGTGCCGTCGGCGTCGGGCAGCCAGGTGCCGTTGCCGATCACGACGGGCATGGTGATGGTGAGCACGGCGGAATCGCTCGCGCCGCTCGCGTCGGTGACGGAGACGACGAATTCCTGAAGCCCGTCGTTGGCGTAGCCGGGGGTGCCGGAGAGGGTGCCGTCGGCGGCGACCTGGAGCCAGGCGGGGCCGGAGACCTTGGCGAAAGTCAGCGTGTCGCCCGCGTCGGCGTCGGTGGCCGAGGCGGCGAGCGTGCCGGAGAAAGGCTGGTTTTGCGTGGCCGAGCCGCCGGCGATGGTGGCGGCGGAAAATTGCGGAACGCTGTTCGCGCCCTGCATGGCGGTGATTTGCGCCGCGCTGAAGGCGTAGTCGGCGATGCGGACGTCGTCGATCAGGCCGGAGAAATTCGGGTCGGCGGAGAAGCGGCTCAGGCCGATGTAATTGAGGTCGGCGGAGAGCTGGGACGGCGTGATGGAGATGGCGCCGGAGGCGACCTGGGCGCCGTTCAGGTAAAGCCGCCCGGTGCCGCCGGAAAGCGTGA
>JAIXVY010000309.1 GCA_027482505.1 Opitutaceae bacterium
ACCCCAACGAGATCAACACCAACATCCACAACCACTCCGCGCCGAAAAACACGCCGGGCAAGCGCTCGCCGCGCGCCTTCTCTTTCGGCACCCGCCCCGACGTCACGATCCAGCTGGAAAACCCGGTCACGACCAGCCGTATCCGTTTTTCAAGCACACACCCCGGCCGCGCTCACCTCGGCGAATTCCGCGTCTATAACGCGAATCCCGCCGGCTACCCTGATCCTTTCTCCAAGACGGCCGACGCCGACAAGCCCGGCCTGGTCAACTTCGCCCGCGACCCCGCCAGCTCCGTCACCGTGAGCGGCTTCTACAAGCCAGCCGAGGCAAACCCGAAGGTCCTCGTCGACGGCCAGGCGGGCACCCGCTGGATCAGCCAGGAGGACGGCGAGAAATGGATCGAGGTCGCCTTTGCCGAGCCCCGCATCGTCGGCTGCATCCAGTTCCTAAACGGCTGGTCCGACAACGGCGGCTGGAACAACCTGCTCCAGAACTACCGCGTCGAATACCACGACGGCGCGAAGTGGGTGCCCCTCGCGCGCTTCGACATCGCCGACGGCGAATACGACTTCGCCCGCGACTACCACGTCTACGGCCTCGAATGGACCCCCGAGGAAATCGTTTTCTACTTCAACGGAAAAGAAATCCGCCGCGAAAAGAACCTCTTCTGCCACGAGCCCTCCCCCGTCTGGCTCAGCCTCGCCATCATCCCTTGGGGCGGCCCGATCACCGACGCCATCCACGGCACGCAGATGGAGGTCGATTACGTCCGCATCTACCAGCGCCGCTGAAACCGGCCCCGCCTCCACGAAATTTCCCCCTTTTCCCCATGCATAACCTTCGCTCCCTCCCCCGCGTGCTTTGCTGCTCCGCGCTGCTCGCCGCCCTGTCGGCGCACGCCGACGACGAGGCGCTGATGAAGAGAAACGCCGCCGAGCAGGCCGCCGCCCTCAACCAAGATCCCGGCGGCGCGGACCGCGCCGGTCTCCTCGCCGCGAAAATGCGCGAGCGCACCGTCGCCGGCACGGTCGGCGTTCGCACCACCCATCCCGACGCCCAGTGGTTTGGCGAAGCCAGCCTCGGCCTCTTCATCCACTGGGGCATCGCCTCGGTGGACGGCAACATGGACCTCTCCTGGCCCATGGTTTTCAACATGGGCAAAGGCAAAAAGATGGCCCCCGCCGACTACTGGAAACTGGCCGACCGCTTCGAGGCCGAGAACTACGACCCCAAGCTCTGGCTACAAGCCGCCAAGGAGGCCGGTTTCGAATACGCCGTCCTCACCGCCAAACACCACGACGGCTACACGCTCTGGCCCACCGACACGACCGATCTCGGCGTGCGCACCCACCTCGGCGGACGCGATCTCTTCGGCCAATACGTCGCCGCCTGCCGCGCCGCCGGCCTGAAGGTCGGCGTATATTTTTCCGGGCCCGACTGGCGGTTCGCCCATCCGTATATGTCTTTCAACTACCGCAGCGAGAGCGGCGGCAACTCCAGCCTCCCCTCCATCCCCGACCGCCCCGACTTCGACATCCATCATCAGCCGACGAAGGTGAAAAAGATGCCGCCCGAGGAGTCCGCACGCATCCGCGCCATCATGCGCCAGCAACTCACCGAACTCCTCACCCGCTACGGCAAGATCGACGTGCTCTGGTTCGACGGCGGCAGCGGCTCCGACATCACGCTCGAGGAGATCCGCGCCCTCCAACCCGGCATCGTGATCAACAACCGCGGCGGACTCAAAAAGACCGCCGACGGCGAGAAGTTCGAAGGAGACTACTTCACCGTCGAGCACGGCGACCAGCCCACCCGCCCCGACGGCTGGTGGGAACAGCTTCGCATCTGGAACTCTCCCACCTGGGGCTACCAAAAGGCCAACGAGACCAAATACGCCGCCACCGCATCCATCGTTCGCAGCCTTGCCCGCACCAAAGGCTGGGGCGGCGTCCTCATGGCCAACACCGGCCCGCGCCCCGACGGCTCCATGCCGCCTCCGTTCTACAAGGGCATGGCCGAGCTCGGCGACTGGATGAAGGCCAACGGCGCTTCCATTCGCGGCGCGTCCGCCGTCCCGCCCGAGGCCATCGCCAACGTCCCCGTCACCGTGCGCGGCGACACTTGGTTCCTGCACGCCGTGCCCGGCTTCAAGGGCACGCTCACCCTCGCGCCCGGCGCGTCCGTCGCCTCGGTCCTTTCCGCCCGCGTCCTCGGCACGGGCGAGGCCGTGCCCTTCGTCTGGCAAGACGGCAAGCTGTCCATCGCCTTCCCCGAACCCGCCCGGGAAACTCTCCACCAAGTCGTCGCGATCACCGTCTCCCTTCGCTAAACGCCCATGATCTCCCGTCGCCTGCTCGCCTGCCTCAGCCTGCTGCCTTCGCTCGCCGCGCTCGCCGCGCCGCCTCCGGGCGAGGGCTACCGTCTCGTCTTCGAGGACAACTTCGACTCCGGCCGCGTGGACGAGTCGTTCTGGGATTATCGCGTGGGACGCCGCGGCGGCGAAGATCCCACCGCCGGCTGGATCTTCGCCCTGAACCGCCGCGAAAACGTCTCCGTCGCCGACGGCCACATGCGCATCCGCCACGCGCAGGAAACGATCTCCGGCAAGCTTGAGAACACCTGCGGCGGCCTCATCTCGAAACGCCGCTTCGGCTACGGCTACTACGAGACGCGCCTCAAGCCGTTCATGATCGCCACCCCCGGCACCCACGCCGCCTTCTGGCAATTCGGCGTGGATCGCCAGCCCGGTCTCTCCGGACAAGACCCCACCCGCCCGGCGCGCAACCGCGTCATCGAGATCGACTCCGCCGAGATCAGCAGCCCGAGCTGGCACGGGACCAACAACGTCTACATCCACCTCATCCCCGAGGGCTCCCGCTCCATTCTCTGGCCCCACCGCTGCTTCATCCCCGTCCAGCCCGACGCCGAAGGCTTCTTCGTGGACGGCTACGAATTCCGTCCCGACGGAGTGATCTTCTATGACAACGGCCGCGAGGTCGCCCGCACCGGCTACTCGCAGTTCTACGCGCAGCAGGAGGTCTGGCTCACCTCCCTCGCCGGGGCCCACCACAAGGAGATGGACGCCTCCCTGCTGCCAGGCGAGGCCCTCTTCGACTACTTCCGCTACTACGCCAAGGACTGGCCCGGGGCCAACCTGCTGGGGAATCCGGGTTTTGAATACAACCTCACCGTGGTGGACCCGCAGCTCCCGATGGCCTGGCTCGAGCAAGGCGACGAGGCCGCCAGCTACGTCGCCCGCGGCGCCGCGCATCGCGACCACGCCAAGCTGCGCCACGCCTCGGACCGCGCCTACTCCGTCACCACCAGCCAGACTCTCCAGCACCTGCTCGACGGCTCCTACTCCGCCTCCGCCTGGGTGCGCTCCTCCGGCGGCCAAAAAACCGCCGCGCTCCGCGTCTACGCCAACGGCGCCGAGGAGAAATCCGTCTCCATCCCCGCTTCGTCCGACTGGACCCTCGTCCAGATTCCCGAGGTCGAGGTGCGCGGCGGCTCGGTCACCATCGGCGTGGAGTCGCAGGCCTCCGCCTGGCAGTGGCTGGAAGTGGACGGCATCGCGTTCTACAAACCCGCCCATCCCGGCGCGTCCGTCGACGAGGCACCGCCCTTCCGCGTGCCCGACGATCCGTTCTTCAGCCTCTTCCCGGGCTCGCTGCAAAACTTCACCGACCAGCGCTACTACCTCTTTCCCCGCGACACCGGCTCCGCCCCCGCCATCAGCGTGGCCTTTGTCCTGCGCGCCGAGCGCCTGGCCGACGAAACGCCGATCGACAAACAACCCGCCGCGGGCGAATCCGGCTGGAGCATCCGGCTCACCGCCGCGGGCGATATCGTCGCCCTCGTCGGCAGCGAAGCGTCCCATTCCACTCTGGTAGCGCCAAAGGCCTACGCTCCCGGCCGCCTCGTGCACGTCGCCTTCGTTTTCGACCGCGGTTCCGCCACGCTCTACGTCGACGGCAAACCCGCCGCCGCCCGCGGGGGGATAACCCAGCGCACCGACGACCTCGGCGCCCCCGGCGGCGTCGGCGTGCTCTGGGGCAAGGGCCAGCGCCAGACCTTCTCCGGCTCGCTCGGCGACCTGCGCATCCACCACCGCGCGCTGAGCGCCGACGAGATCGCGCCCTTGGCGCGTCGTTGATCCGATGCGCGATCAAGCTTCGCCGGTCATGCGCGCTGTCGTCACGAATTCGTCCGCCTCGTCACGGGCCGACGCTGGCCATGGCCGGAAAAAGGCCCCTCATTGATGCAACAAGCCGGCGTCAAACCGAGTCGCGGCTTTGAACCCGTTCAACAAAGCTGAAAGAGTCCTCGCCCCGTCTCATGCCCAACACCCTTGGCTTTTTTAACCACCTTGCCGTTCCGTTCCTTTCTCTCGCGACGCTGCTTTTAAGCACCCCGACGCCCGCCGCCCCGAAAGAGATTTCAGCCACAAACCCCGCTCCGCTCACCCTCTGGTATGCCCAGCCCGCGCGCGATTGGCAGAAGGAGGCGCTGCCCATCGGCAACGGTCGCCTCGCCTCCATGCTCTTCGGCGCCGCGCCGCGCGAACGCATCCAGTTCAACGAGGAGAGCCTCTGGATCGGCGACGAAAAGACCACCGGCTCCTACCAAAATTTCGGCGATATCTTCATCGAGCTCTCGCACGGCGCCGTGACGGAATATCGCCGCGAACTCGACATCTCCCGCGCCCTTCAATCCGTCACCTATTTGAGCGACGGCGTGCGCTACCGCCGCGAGGCCTTCGCCAGCCACCCCGCCGGGGTCATCGTGTATCGGATTAGCGCCGACAAGCGCGGCGCGCTTTCCGGCACGGTGAAACTTGCCGACGCCCACAAGGGCGCGCTCGAAGTCACCGACCGCGCCCTTCGCATCTCCGGCTCGCTCGCCGGTTATGTTTACCGCAAGGACGCCCCCTACTCCATCGCGCTGGACTACCATGCCAAACTCCGGGCGCTGCCTTCCGGCGGCACGCTCACCCGCGAGGGCGACTCGCTCCGCTTCACCGGCGCCGACTCCCTCACGCTGCTGCTCGACGCCGGCACGGATTACGTCGCCGACTCCACGCGCGGCTGGCGCGGCGCCTCGCCCGTCGCCGCCATCGAGAGCCGCCTCTCCGCCGCCGCGGCCAAATCCTACGACAAGCTCTTCGCCGAGCACCTCGCCGACCATCGCGCGCTGTTTGATCGCGTCACCCTCGACCTCGGCGCCTCCTCGCCCCTCGCCACCGACGAGCGGCTGATCGCCTACGCCAAGGACCGCGCCTCCGACCCGGGTCTCGAGAACCTGCTGTTTCAATACGGCCGCTACCTGCTTATCGCCTCGTCCCGCGAAGGCGGCCTGCCCGCCAACCTGCAAGGCAAGTGGAACAACTCCAACCAGCCGCCCTGGCGCAGCGACTATCACTCCAACATCAACGTCCAGATGAACTACTGGCCGGCCGAGCCCGCCAACCTCGCGGAGTGTCATCGGCCGTTCTTCGATTTTCTCCTCGCCCAACGCGAGGTCGCCCGGCGCCACACCCGGGAAAAATTCGGGCCCAAGGTCCGCGGCTGGACGCTGCTCACCGAGAACGGCCTCTTCGGCGGAGGCAGCTTCCTCTGGAACACGCCCGCCAGCGCCTGGAACGCCCAGCATTTCTGGGAACACTACGCCTTCTCGCAGGATAAGCGCTTTCTCGCCGAGGTCGCCTACCCCTTCCTCAAGGAGGCCTGCGAATTCTGGGACGATCTGCTGATTCGCCGCAAGGACGGCACCGTGGTCACGCCGGTCGGCTGGTCCCCCGAGCACGGACCGCATGAGGAAGCCGTTTCCTACGATCTTCAAATCGTCCACGACCTGTTCACCAACACCATCGCCGCCGCCGACATCCTCGGCGTGGATCGCAAATTCCGCGATCACATCGCCGACCTGCGTTCCCGCCTGCTCGCGCCGAAAATCGGCCGCTGGGGCCAGCTCCAGGAATGGGAAACCGACCGCGACGACCCCAAGGACACCCATCGCCACGTCTCGCATCTCTTCGCGCTCCACCCGGGCCGCCAGATCACCGTGAACGGCACGCCCGAGCTCGCGGCCGCCGCCCGCGTCACCCTCGACGCCCGCGGCGACGAAAGCACGGGCTGGAGCACCGCCTGGAAAATCAACTTCTGGGCCCGCCTCCACGACGGCGACCGCGCCCACAAACTCATCGGCAACCTCATCCGTCTGGTCGGCGATACTCGCACCAACTACGAAAAAGGCGGCGGCGTTTACGCCAACCTGCTCGACGCCCACCCGCCCTTCCAGATCGACGGCAACTTCGGCTACACCGCCGGCGTCTGCGAGATGCTGCTCCAATCCGGAGACGACGGCCTCACTCTCTTGCCCGCCTTGCCAAAGGCCTGGCCCACGGGCCGCGTCACCGGCCTCCGCGCCCGCGGCGGCTTCACCGTCGACATCGCGTGGAAAGACGGCCGCGTGACCGACTACCGCATCCGCTCGGCCAAACCTCGCGAGGTCGTCGTGCGCGTGAACGGCCTTACCCAAACCGTGCGTTCGGAATAAACAAAAACACCCCGCCTCGGCCGCCGGCCGCCCCCGACATGCTTTCATCGCTCCGCCTCGGCTCCTTCACCCTGCTCGCATTCCTCTTGGCATGGGCGCCGCCCCTCGCGTTTGCCGATAACCCCGCGCCTGCATCCACACCGGCCGCCCCGCCCTCCGCCGCCACCGCCCGCGAAAAGATCGAGGGCTCGTGGGCCGACCGCGCCGCGCTCTCCGCGCCTCTCGCCTCCGTGCCCGAGGGTCGTCATGTCCTCTGGTATAGGCAGCCCGCCGCCGAATGGGTCGAGGCGCTCCCCGTCGGCAACGGCCGCCTAGGCGGCATGGTCTTCGGAGGCGTCTCCGACGAACGGATACAGCTCAACGAGGACACGCTCTGGGACGGCTACCCGATGGAGGCCGAGAACCCCCAGGCGCTCGCCGCCCTGACCGAGGTTCGCCGCCTGCTCTTCTCCGGCCAAAACAAGGATGCCGTCGAGCTCGCCAAAAAGACGATGATGGGCGTCCCCCAGAACATCCGCTCCTACCAATCCCTCGGCGAATTGCTCATCGAGACGGGGACCAGCGCCGCCACCGGCTACCAGCGCACGCTCGACCTCGCCACCGCCACCGCGTCCGCCACCTACGACGACAAGGGCGTCCGCCACACGCGCGAGATCTTCGCCTCCAAACCCGCCGACGTGATCGTGGCGCGCTTCACCGCCTCGCGCCGGGGCGCCATCGACCTGCGCCTCACCCTGAAACGTCGCCAGGACGCCGCCGTGGCCG
>JAIXVY010000284.1 GCA_027482505.1 Opitutaceae bacterium
GCCTGCGCGGCGGGCCGTGAAACCGAGGCCTTCCAGGCCGCCTACCGGCGCGGCGACGCCGCAGCGGCGAATGCGCTCGCCCTTGTCCCGGACTGGTTTGCCGCCGAATGCGACGCGGGCGCGCCGCCCGTCGACGTGGCCGACGCCCTCCTTCGTCGCGCACCGGTCTGGGTGCGCATGCAGACCGACCATCCCGACGACGCCCTGGCCGAATGGGCCGCGCGCGGCTGGGAGGCCCGCCCCCACCCCGCCCTGCCCGACGCCCTCCGCCTGCCGCCGGAGACCAACGTCTCCGCCTGCGCCGCGTATCAAGAAGGCCACTACGAAATCCAGGACTTCGGCTCGCAGGCCATCCTCGCCTCGCTCGACCTGTCCGCCCGCTCGCCCGGCCCGCGCTGGCTCGACGCCTGCGCCGGCGCGGGAGGCAAGACCCTCCAGCTCGCCCGGCTGCTCGGCCCCGACGCCCGGGTCGACGCGACCGACATCCGCCCCGCCGCCCTCGCCGAACTGCGCGCCCGCGCCGCCCGCGCCGGCCTGGCCGCCCGGGTCCGCGTCATTCCCAAGACCGATCCCTCGGCCCGCTACGACGGGGTGCTCGTCGACGCGCCCTGCTCGGGGAGCGGCACCTGGCGCCGCTCCCCTCATCTGATGGCCTGCACCACGCTCGCGGACCTGGCCTCGGCCGCGCGCGAGCAAGCGGCCATCCTGCGCGCCGCCGCCGCGCTCGTCCGCCCCGGCGGCCTGCTGGTCTACGCGACCTGCTCGATAGCCCGCGTGGAAAACCGCGGTGTCGCCGAACGCTTTCTGGCCGCCCACGACGGCGACTTCGCCTCGGAAACACCCGCCCGCGCGCTCGGCTTTCCCGCGCTCGCCGCGGGCCTGGCGATCACGCCGGGCAGGCAGGACAACGACGGCTTCTTCGTCGCGAGCTTCCGGCGGCGCGAAGCGTCCTGAAACACCGTCCAAAACTTTCGCGAAAAAACCGCTTGCATTCGGTTCATCGAACCGGCTTCTTGCCCGTCCTGTTTCACACAGGGGCTCTTAGCTCAGTTGGTAGAGCGCCTCAATGGCATTGAGGAGGTCAGCAGTTCGAACCTGCTAGGGTCCACCATTTCAGAGGGGTCGGAGGTGATAACCTCCGGCCCCTTTGTGCGTCTGGATACGACACTTGCAGAATCACAGGGCTTTTCAAGCTTGCGACTCTGGACGGCGGGAAAACACCCGTTTTGCCCCGAAACAACCCGCGCGGGTGTTGTCTGGGGTGTGGCGGTTTCCGGCACAATAAAGGAGGGCAGAGAGGCCACGGCTTGAGCGAGAGGGAGGCCGTTCGCGTTCGTGTAAACCTTCATCGTCAGCTTCATGTCGGAGTGCCGGGCAAGGCCCATGGCCACGCGCGGAGCCACCCCGGCCGCGTTTAACATCGTGATGAAGGTAGTCCGGAGGGCGTGGAAATCGAATTTCGCCCCGCTCACGTCAGTCAAGGGGATGCCCGCCCGCTTCAAATCCCGGTGAAAGGTGTCCATGTTCGGGACGCGATTGCGGAACACCCATTCAAAAGGCTGACAGAGATCGGGGCGCATGGCGCGCAGAAGCGCCACCACCTCCGACTTGAGCGGCAGGCGCTCCGTCCGGGCGTTCTTAGCGATCGACGCCCGCACGACGACGCTAGGCGGCTCGCCGTCCAGGTCGAAATCCCCCCAGCGAAGTTGATTCATCTCGCCGCGCCTGATTCCAGTGTATGCGGAAAACCGATACGCGAAGGCACGAACCGGAGGAACGGAGACGCAAAGGGCGTCAAGTTGCGCGGGCGTGAACGCGGCCCGCTTACAGCCGTCGTCCCGCACCTTGATCTTGGGCACGTCGGCCAGCGGGTCGACCAGGAGCAGCTTGCGCCGAATCATCCAGCCGAACCACGTCCGGAGGAAGCCAAGCACGTCGTTTGAATATTTCGCGCTGGGGTTGTGCTCGATGCGCCACCGGTCGAAACCGGCCGGGCCTGCGTCGGCCAGTGTCTTCCAGCCGGTGCGGTTGAGGAAGGTGGAAATGCCGCGCTTGTAGGCGCCGACCGTGTTTTTCGATTTCCCCGACGCGGCCACGCTTTCGAGATAAGCCTTGAGGTGATCGGCCAGAGGAACGGCCGTAGCCTCGCGGATATTCGCGGCCGGAGCGAGACCAACCGATTCCAGCTCGAACTGTCGGACCAACTCCCGGAGCTTCTCTTGGGCAACGCGCTTTTGCGTCACCTGCAGCCTGTAATCCTTCGCCCTAGGCCATCCAGGCATGCGGATGCGCGCGGAGTAAAAAGGCGTTTTGCCCTTCCGGGTGCGGGGCTGGAAAACAAAGGCTTTCACGACGAGGACGAACCAAGGCCGGAGGAGTAGGCGGCGAGATCGTCCGGCCGAATGCGGACACAGCGGCCGATGCGCACGACCTTAAGCCGGCCGCGCTCAATCTCGCGCTCGATGGTTCGTTTGCTGACGGAGAGCATGCGCGCGACTTGCGGCAGCGTGAAAGCGCCCAAAACGGGCGCGACGGTGGTGTGACTAGATACGACAGTTTCCATGATGTTTTTTAGATTTCTGGCACCGTTTTGCCGGTGCGATTGATGTTCTGGCCGAAAGCCCGAAAAGGCGCGGCTCGATTCCAGCGCCCGCCCACATAAGTCGCTGACTGTTAGTTAGCTAAGAATGTCCGATTTTCGTAGCCTGATTCACCAGAGTTTCGCAACC
>JAIXVY010000402.1 GCA_027482505.1 Opitutaceae bacterium
CAGATCAGGCAGCCGTCTTCTAAACGGCCTCATGGTGGTGCGAATCCACCCGTGGAGACTTTTAAGGAAGGCGAACTCGCAAGGTGCGGGCACCCGTTTGAAGCGGGAGGGGCGACCGAAACGTCGCTGGGGATCAAGACCTCCGCCTTCCGCATTTTGGAGAGAGAACCGAGCGAGGCTCGGCACGTGTTGGAAACACGTTGGGTCGGCCGACCGCCGGCTGTGGAGCATGACCACCTCTCTCCGCCAATTTTGGAGGGTGAACCTGGGACAGCCCGGGCGCCGCCTCGAAAGCGAACGGACCGGCCTTCGCCGGTTGTGATGCGAGTTCACCGCCGTTGTTCGCCGCGCCGCCCGCTACGCGGGCACCCGCGCGACTCACCCCTCCCTCTGGTCGGGGCTGCGCCATCTCCACGCTGCCGCGCTCCGTCCGCCACTCTTTCATTGGCCCGTAGCTCAAAAGCAAAGCCGCCGCCTGATAAGCGACAGACACCGGAGCATTACCGGTCGGGCCAACCATTTTGGAGAGCGAATCCTCGAAGCGAGGAGACGCGGTGCTAACGCGATCGGCGTCCCAACGGGCGCTGAGGGGCAGGACCTCCGCTCTCCGCCAACCTTGGTCTCGAAGCGTAGGCAGCGACGCAGCGCCCTCGTAACGCGCAGAGCCCGGCGCACGCCCGGGCGAGACCTCCAGCTGATCAACCATCCCTTCACGAAAAGAACCCATCACAATTTCCGTTCCCATGAACAACTCACTTCTCGACAAGCCTCTCGTCCTTGCGCTCAACCGCTCGTGGCAGCCTATCGGCCACCGCACGGTCAAGCAGGCCTTGGTCGCGCTCAATGGCGGCGCCGACGGCATCGCTCCCGCGGTCGCCCTCGACATCGCCTACCCGCTGCTCGCCGACGGCACGCCGGACTACACCCGCCTCAGCAGTGTGGTGCCGGTGCCGTGGGCTCAGTGGATCGAGCTTCCGGTGCGTGCCTTCGACCTCTCGGTCAACACGCCCCGCCGGCAGATCCGCGTCCCCACGGTCATCATCGCGATGAATTACGATCGCATGCCGATGGCCCAGCCACGTCTCACCCGTCGCGCCATTTTCCAGCGCGACGGCGGTGTGTGCCAATACACCGGCGAGCAGGTCGGCTGGGACCAAGGAAACCTCGACCACGTCGTGCCCCGCGACCGCGGCGGCCGCGACTCCTTCGAGAACCTCGTCTGGTCCCGTCGCGACGTGAATTCACGCAAAGCCAACCGCCTCCCGCACGAAGCCGGCCTCCGCCTGCTTCGCGCGCCCTCCGCTCCCAAACCTCGTCCCGTGGCCGCCATGATCGGCGCTCCCAAGCACCCCGACTGGCGCCACTTCCTCCCGTCTCCCTCCTAAGCGCCCGCAGGCCTCTGCGGGCGCCCTCCCGTTTCTCCCCGCGTCGCCTAAGCCGACGCCCGTCATGATCTCCGCTCCCGCAGAACTCACCCTTGTCGATGTGCTCGACGTCGTGGACCAGGCTCTCGCCTCGGTCGCACGGCAACTGCCTGCGCACGTCTCGCGCGACGACCTCGCCTCCGCCGGCCGTCTCGCCCTCGTCGAGTCCTTCACCAAGGCGAGCGGCGACGTGCGGGCCTACTGCTACGTCCGGGTGCGGGGCGCGATGCTGGACGAACTCCGGCGTCTCGACCCCGTCGGCAGGGGCGCCCGGGCTCGGTCTAAGGCTCTCGCTTCGACGCGGGCCGCCTTGGCCGCCGAGCTGGGGCGTGAGGCCACCACGGTGGAAATCGCCACCAAGCTCGGCTGGTCCGTCTCCCGGGTCGGCCAAGTAGAGACCGATGGTGTCGGTCCCGTCTCGCTCGACTTCGAGGGCGAGGACGGCCGCTCCGTGGTCGAGACCTTGGTGGACGAGACCGCCGCGCGCCCTGGCGACGAAGCTGAGGCCGGCGACCTGCAGTCCGCCTTGGTGGCCGCGCTCGGACGTTTGACGCCCGGGCAGGCCACCGCCGTGCGTATCTACTTCCTCGACGACGGCACGCTCGACGACATCGCCGCCAAACTCGGCGTGTCCCGCGAGCGCGCCCGGCAACTGCGGGACGCCGGTGTCCGGCGCCTGCGGGAGGACTTTTCCGTCCTCGCCGTCTGGCATGGGCTCATCGCCGCCTGACACCGTGCACACCTGGCCCGGGTCCCAAAAGGACCCGGGCTTTCTCGCTCTTCTTCATCCCTCTCATCTCGTTTCTTCTCTTATGAACATGGAAATCAAAGCCCGCGATCTCCTCGCCGCCGGCTGGACCGAAAACCGCCGCCTTGGCGTCGCGCTCCGCCGCGCGCGTGAACTGGAGGCCGGTGGACTGCCTCGCGACGAGACGCTGCGTCTACTGGAAACCGAGTTTCCAAAGGAGTGGCCGCGCTTGGAACTTCGCTCGGCTCCGGCTGCGCTCGCCGAGGCCATCGAAGCGGATACGCCCCTCGAAGCCGCCAATCTCGATCTTGCCCGCCGCCGCATGACGGAGCTTCTGCACGTCCCGGTGGTGCGCCGCGGCGTGCTCATGCCCGACGCCTGTCCTTCGGGTTCGGCCACGGCCACGATCCCGGTTGGTGGCGGCATCGAGGTGGAGAACGCCATCATCCCCGGCGCCCACTCGGCCGACATCTGTTGCTCCATGTTCGCGACCTTCTTCGCCGACAACCACCCGGTCTCGGAGGTGATGGATCACCTGCAAGCCGTGACGCATTTCGGCGCAGGTGGGCGTCCACGGGGCCAACAGTGGACCTCAGCTGTCATCGCGCAGCCCGTATGGGATAATCCCTTCCTCACCGGGCTTCGCTCTCGAGCGCAGGATTTCCTCGGCACCCAGGGCGACGGAAATCACTTCGCCTACATTGGCCGCGTCCAGTTTACCGAGGCGCAGCATCGAGCGCTGGCCGCCGCCGGGCATCTCAGTCTCGCGGACGCCATCGCCCACAATGAGGGAGCCTTCCGCGTGCTGGTAACTCACCACGGTTCTCGCGGACTCGGCGCCGACGTCTACAAGCGCGGCCAAGTCGCGGCACGCCGCTGGTGCGATGAAAACACACGCGGCGTGCCCGACGCCGCCGCGTGGTTGCCCGCCGACACCACCGAGGGCGCGGCCTATTGGGAAGCGCTGCGCTACGTGGCGGATTGGACGCGTGAGAACCATGCCCTGATCCACGACGCTCTCTTGCGCCGACTTGGCCTTCGCGCGCTCGCGCAGGTCGGCAACGAGCACAACTTCGTCTGGCGCCGCTGTGATTCGTTCTTTCACGGCAAGGGCGCGACGCCCGCCTGGCGTGACGCAGAGGGCCGTCCGCTCCTCGGTCTCATCCCGCTCAATATGGCGCGAGAAATCCTGCTCGTGCTCGGCTCCGATAACGACGACTGCCTGTCCTTCTGCCCGCACGGCGCCGGCCGCAACCTCTCCCGCACCGCTATGCTCGCACCCTACCGCGACGCCGATGGCGAGCTGGATCCCGGCCGCGTGCGCGAAGCCCTCGCCGCGAGCACCGCCGGGCTCGATGTGCGCTGGTATGGCGGCGCACCCGACCTCTCCGAGTCGCCCTTGGCCTACAAGGACGCGGCGAAAGTGAAGGCGCAAATCGCGCGCTTCGGCCTCGCGAGCGTGGTCGGCGAGATTCAGCCCCTCGGCTGCATCATGGCCGGCGAAGCTCCCGAGCCGGCCTGGCAACGCGTCCGCCGCGAGAAGCGCGCCCGCCACAAGGCCGCACGTAGGGACGGGATGGACGAATCTATGGCCTAAGCCTGACCCAGATCAGTCCTATGGCGGTGTTTGTCACGGTGCCCCGTTTTAATGCGGAAATGAATCCACCGATTGTGCGCATGAACTCTGACTCACCGATTAACCAAATACCTCGCGATCAGCTCATGGTCGGCCGGACTTATGTAGGGCGCGGCCGAAACGGGAATGTCGGGCTATGGGATGGAGACGTGTTTCTCGTGCTTGGCGAAAAATTCGGCCAGCCGGTCGTGAAGCAGGAGCCCTACTTCGAAGAGGAAGAAGGCTGCTTTCAGCCCTTCATGATGGTGGACGAGGGCCGGGTGATCGAGCCGATCGGGCGGATCGGCTGGGACGCCCATTACGCCAAGACGATGACCTTTGGCGGCCCGAATACGTGAGCCACTCCGCTTTCGGACGTGAGGTAGCAAAGTGGTCGAGGCCAATTTAGCTGAACTCCATTGGGTGTGACTGTGTCTGTCATACCCATGTGCTTTAGTGACGGGAATGAACCGCAATCGCGCCCCTCTCCCGATCATCGTCCGTCCTTTATCAGCGCATGGTGGTCGGTGCGGTAATCGCCAAGGGGTCGTCCTGCTTTGATCGGTCGCGAAGTCTTTGAACACGCTTATGCCTGACTCCAGATCAGACCGATCGACTGTTCCCTTGGGCGACGATGGGGAACCGCTAATGGCGGTGACGCGTCATGTTACCCTGACGCGTTCCCCGTTGTTCGGGTCTTCTGCCCCAGAGGCGTTTAAGCCTTCGGCAGGCCGACCGGGCGCCACCGAAGAGAAAACATTCCCCGCCGCCGAGGACCTCCTGATTCTGGTGTATGACCTCGCTTCCGGTAGCCGCGCCTGGGTGGAGGGTCAGGGCCTGCGCGTCGCGATAAACGGGCACTTTCTTTTGCCGAAGGGCGGACTCTTACGCGATAGCGAGGGAGCCGCGCTACGGGTGCCCGCCGGTGGGTGGTGCGCCCGGCCCCAAGCCTCGAAACTCAGCGGCAGCCTCAAGACCTTCGCCTACTACCCTTTTCGTTATGTTTGGTAATCGCTCTCTTCGCCGAATCGAATTGGAAAATGCCCTGTGCACGTGGCGGGCGCGCGGGCGCTCCACTGAACCCTTATACGATTACACCGAATCGAAAGTGGCGGCCGTCCGTCACCTGCTTTTCGGGATCCCGCATGAGGCTGAATTGTCCATACGCGTGTTCGACTCGGCCTTGGCGTGGTCGAAGGGGGTGGAGCGCGCGGGGCCGCGCGCCCACGCGCACCTCAAGGCCTGGGCGGCGATATGCCATGCGAGCCGCGTGTCAGTCGCGCCGTTTCTACCTTGGTTGGCGAACGAGAGTGAAAGCCTGGACGATCTCTTCCGGTGCGAACTGGGGGCGGATGATCCCCCGTCCACTCCCTACGCCTACGTGCCGGAAGGCTGGCATGAGCCGACGGGCAAGCGAACGCCGGTCTGGCTTGGAACCTATCTTCCCCGGTCGACGGATTGGCGAAGCTTGGTGGCGGTGGAGTGGTCGATGCGCGGGGTGGGCATGGGCCAAATGCCCGAGAAAGAGTCTGCCCTCGCCTTCGAAACCTTGCAGGCGCTGCACGCCTGCGCGGCTTTTGTCGTCTTGGACAACGGGGTCGCTCTGGTTTGCCGCCGCCCGGTGGAACTGCACTTCGACGCGCAGGGGCGCTTGGGGCGTTCGGACGGACCGGCGGTCGTCTGGGCGGACGGCTCCACCGAGTGGTTTCTCTGCGATCAACCCGTTCCTTTGCCTATGAGGGAGCGGATAGAAAAACGATATTATGGCGGCTCGGTGCCTGACGCGCGGGCCGGCCTGCGTTCGTCCGAAGATGAATTCAAATGGCAAGGCCAGGACGGTGCCCTTGGCCGTAAGCGCCCTGCGCCCGAGGAGATTCAAGCGTGGCTGCGATTCGAGTTGAGGGGCGAGCCCGCGGTCAGCGGGTGGTTTTTTGAGGAAGCGCTCCACGCCGGGCGTCATACCGTTCTGGATACAGACGGACTGTGGAGCCAGGAGGGCCAGACGGTGATGCGACGCACCGAGCTGCGCCAGGTGGACATGGGCGGTGAAACGCGGCGTTACTTGGTGGAGCAGGGCGACCCTGAAGACTGTCAAGCCCGCGAACGCGTGATCGAGGTTCCCGGCACGGCGCACACGGTGAGTGATGCCTTGGCTTGGACCTTTGATCCGCTCGGTGATCTTGGAGATTTGAACGAACGGAATTCGAACTGATGAAAACGAAAATGCTGAGAAGCGGTGGCTGGCTTGCCCTCTGGGCTGTGCTGTTGGGGGCGGAGCTTCCGGCAATCCCCGGCTATGGACCCTTTATGCCGCAGGACCGCGTGCGCTCGGTTCTGCTGGTGGCCGGCGTGCCGCAAGGGGCGGATGCCGATGCCGGCAGTCTGCCCATCGTGTGGAAAGTGCCGGCGGCGGAAAAACAGTGGGCGACTGTGACCTTGGACGCGAAACCGGGTGGCGAGGAAACCGAGCTGCGCTTGGCAATCGGCAAGGATGGCAAGCCGCAGGCTTGGCCTTTGGGTGCCACCGGGGCCTCCGTGATGGTGACGGGGGTTTATTCGGCCTGCCTCAATGCCGATGCGGCGACGGACTATGTGGTCACGCTGAGCTACATGGGCTGCGGATTGGCCGCCGACCTGACGCAAGTGGTGTTTCTTTTGTCCGATCCGAAGGGAGGCTATCGCATGATCGCTCGCGATACCTACGACTGGGCGCCCGAGGATTTGGTGGATCTACGCGACGATGGCACGGTGCAGTGGGTGGAGACCAAGCTGGAGCAGAACGAGGATACCAAAGGCCGCGCGCGGAGTTTTTGGGTTCACACTCTGTGGCGAATCAGCGGGGTGGAGTTGGTGAAGGAGCGGGAGTTGGCGCGGGTGAGGTATTGGAGTGATCCGACGATGGATGCAGCGTCTAGAAGATAGACGGGCACGAAAGAATGCGGATCCAGAAAACAGGACGGGCCGGCGGATAATACCAAATGAGGCCTAGCGGATTACAGAGCGTCGATCCAAGCCTGGGTCTCCGTCTCATTTTTCGGACAAGCCTGAACTATGAAAAATCGCTTCAGATATCGGACCGCATCTTCGACCGTCCCCGTATTCAGGCGACCTTGGTAATCTGAGCCTTCGTGATGGCACGTTTTGCCATCATGACTTGGCTCCCAATCTGGATCTTGGGTTACATCCACGCCTTGTGTCAGAATTTCGCTAATCAGATGTCGTGTCGTTCCTTTGGCGCCGCCGTTCTTGAAATCGAGGCTCCCGTGGCTCCGACAAATCCATGCGTTATTCCACCTCCTACCGCACGCTTCTTTGATAGTGACTGCGGTGTCACGCTTATGATCTTGAGCTAGAAAAATTGTCGGTCTGCGCGTAGTATTTGGAATATCGAGTGTTCGTTTGCCCTCGGCATTCGGCTCAATTTGGGCCGGCCTCGGTGTCGTGGGGGTTTGCCCGCTGATTGTTGATGTCGCACCTCCACCTGCATACCAACCTTGGAGCCACGCAAAGCACGCCATATCTACATCGGCGGCGTTCCATTTACAATGCGCTGAGATGGAGGTCGTCATTAGTGTGCCACCGTCGGCGGAAGGCAGGAAATCCCCCAGCGTAACTCTCTTAGCCGTAAGCTCAAGGGCCTTGGCTTGGCAGAAGTCTGCGTAACCTAGAAAACGTTGGTCGATTGCTGAGCGTGCGTATCTGGGCGATTTGGTTACAAGGTAATGATCAATTATCCCGTCTAACACTGGAGAAATCTCCGGGGCCAGCATCCTCAGATGCTTAGACGAGTATGAAAATGCCCCCAAGCCACTAATTGGACCAAGTGAAGTCTTTGCGGCGAGAAGAGCGGGTGGAGTTTTCTTAAGCGCGGCAATGGCTTGAGTGAAGCTCACGACTAGCATTGGGGCCGGGGTTTTTCTAATTCGCCAAAAAACACGTGAACCTGTTCTGCCACCCCAACGACAAACTTGCAGGGAAAAATCGATCAGGACGGCCGTGTTAATCACGGCGCCAGGAGCCATGAGAGTTCGGCCAACGGACTCAACTGCCCTAGTATTTCGCACTTTTTGTAAGTGAGCGTAGTGGCAGCATTGAAGCTGGCGATTGGCTAGGTGCCCGAATGGCATGGGATTTTATGCTGAATTTTCCTGTCTATTATGGAGGAATGTCCGGGGCAGCTAATTACCCGACAGTCTTAATCCAGGGGGGATATTCACCAGTCCGCTTCTCCTATTTATTAGTTCATTGTAAAATTCATACAGGCTGCTCGAAGATGTGCTTGAATTGTCCCCATCCTGGGTCTCTTTCTCGATTCGCCATTTTTTGCCTGTGTTCATGAATATAGCGATCGAGGTAGGGCGTTCGCCGTCAATTTCCATCCTAACGATGTAGTCGCAATTTATGGCTTGTCGTCTTGCGGCCGTCATTTGGGTTCGCTGCCGTGCTTTTCTTGCCGCTTCGGCTCGTCTCATTTCTTCCCAGTTTTTATCATCTTCTATTTCGTTATTGGGCTCATTCATGGCTGTTTTGAATTTCAGACTTTTTGGTTGGCGACCGGCAAAGCGACGAACTCGTTAATATAGCCTTGTAGCAACGCGGACTCTAGGAAGACGGGAGCCATGCCGACGGGCGTTGGCAGGCACTCGATCTGAATGTCCGCGATTCTCATCCGATTCGCGTAGTCAGCAGGAGGGATGCCTGATGAAGTCGGGCTAAAGCAGAATTCGTTCTGGCTAAATTGATAGGGGGTGAGCGCTCCGTTGAGTCGTTGGCGTATGTGGGATCTGCTCGGCACCAAGTCGCGTCCGAGTTCTCCGGAGCAACCTATGTAGAGCGGGCGTCCGTCCCCCGCTTTTTCCGAAATAATGTAAACACCGGCGGCGCGCGGAACTTTGCCGAGCAGCTCTGACTTCGTAGAACCGGTGCAAAGCGAGCACGGGATGGCTGTCTTGGCTTCTTTAACTACAGCGGAATAGCGAACCGTGAGCAGGCTCATGGGTAAACGATGAGTAAGGCGAGGGTTTGAACGCAAGGTTACGGGGCTCTACCTCAGCAGCACATGGTGCCTGGTTGGGCTATGTGGGCACAGGTCTGTCATGCGCGGCTCCACTTTTCCGCAGTAACGGCAAACCGGCCGGGCGGCTTCCTTCGCGGCTTTTTCGGCATCGCGTCGTTCCCGCGCCGCTTCCGCCGCTTGCTGAGCCGAGAATCGCGATGCGTGCTGCGCGGCTTCAGCTTCGCGGCGGGCTCTGTATTCGGCGGCGCGGGCCTCGCGATCCGCCGCCGCAGCCGTGATCCAGTTGGAGTCGATCTGCGACTGGGTGGCTTCGATGTTTTTGAGGAGCTGAATCTCCTGAAGTTGCTCAACCCGCGACAAAGCGGCCCACCGTGCGGACTCTGCCTCGACGGCGGCGCGGGTCAGCTCCGCGTCCGCTGCGGCCAAACGGCACGCGGCTTCGGCTTGCGCGATCTTGGCGTTCAACTCGTCGATGGTGTCGTTCGTGTTGTCGCCGTCCGATTGTAGCCATTCCTCAAATTCACGGTGAAGGCGGGATTCGTTGAACGTAGTTCGCTTGAGGGCGGCCTTCAGATAAACGACCGCGTGGATGAGCCCCGGGACGGTAAGCATTCCCAGTCCGATGCGGTGCTCGGCGAGCAAGCCGCCAAGGGTGATGCCGAGGATGCCGATCAGCAGAAAGCTGATTCCTGCGGTAATGCCTCCCCCGACCAAGACCTCTTCCCCATCTAGGCCGAACAGGCCTGCCACCTTGCTCGTGATCAGGACGAGGAGCGCCAAACCAAAGGCCGAGGCGGTAATAGTGATCGCGTGGACCTTTGGGAGGCCAAAGGAGTCGAGAAATTGGTAGGCTTCGTGGAAGGAAATGAACCAAAGCCGCTCCACGCTAGAATCTCTGCACCATGCCAGGGTCACGAGTGTCGCGAGCAACCCGAGCACGAAGGACAGGCTGACAAACGCGACCGTGGATTGCGCATCGGATTTGCGCGGAAGGTGGTCGAGCGAGGGTGTCTGGTCGTCTTCGGCCAAGCTAATGAGCCGACGCGTGCGGAGTGCCAGCCAAAGGCCGCCGGCGTGGATGGGCGACAGCGCCAGAATTCCCAAGGTCAAGGGCCAAGGTTTGCGCAGCGAGGAGCAAACCGCCTCCACCGCTGCGCTTCGCTCCTCCGCGGAACGTGGGGCCGGGATCGCATCGTTGTAGTTCTGCTTTGTTGCCTCGAGTTGCGCCTGGGCGGTGGAGAGG
>JAIXVY010000452.1 GCA_027482505.1 Opitutaceae bacterium
GCCGGTGGCAGCCCGGAGACAGCCTGCGTCTCGTTTTGGACATGGCCGTGCGACGCGTGATCGGAAATCCGCGCGTCGCAGCCACGCTTGGCCAGGTCGCGCTGGAACGCGGACCCATCGTTTACGCCTTTGAAGGCGCAGATCATGGCGGCGATGTTTCGAATCTAGCCCTGCCCGATTCCGCGGTCTGCCAGCCGGTGCATCGCGAGGACTTTCTTGGCGGCGTGACCGTGCTTCAAATCTCCGGCTCCGCCGCCACGGCGTCATCCCTCCCCTCGCTGGCCATTCCCTATTCCCAATGGGCCAACCGCGGCCCGAGCCCCATGCGCGTCTGGTTGCCGCGCTGCGCTTCGGCGTCCCGCTGATTTTCACCGCCTCCCCGCAACGGATGAAGCCATCGCGCCTACTTTTCCCATTGCTCGCCTTCGCCGCGCCCTCGCTCGCGCTCGCTCAGTCAGGCTACAACCCGCAATACCCGATGACACGGCCGCCGCGCGCGACGCCCGCGCCGGCGGAAAGTTTTTATACGGTTCACCCGGACCGCCCACGCCAGGTGATCGAAGGCCTCGGCTTCGAAATCCAGTCGGACTCCATCGGCTCCGGCAACAACGGCCTGCCCGATGCCCGCACCAGCGTTCCGCACGACCTCACGCCCTCGGAACGCCTGCGCTTCTACCACGAAATGCTCAAGGGCTTCCGCTACTGCCGCCTCGCCGGCGGCCTCTACTGGCGCGGCCTTGATCCCGAGCGCAAACACCTGCGCCCGCGCTGGGACACCCAGCTTGAGGAAATCCGCGAGATGCTGGACAGCGCCGGAATCGAGGGCGTCTCGCTGGAATACTGGTCCCCCGCGCCCTTCTGGAAAGCATGCGAGGCCTATGTTTGCGCCGACGGCAGGAGGAATCTGCTCAAACCCTTCGGTCCCGACTGGCAAAACGACCCGGTATACAAGGGCGACACCGCCCGCTTCTTCGCCGACTTCGCCGCCGCCAAGGTCGCCGATATCCAGACGCTGGAGAACGCCGGCATCAAAGTATCCATGTGGGGCCTGCAAAACGAACCCCGTCCCTGGCATGGCGGAGACGACTATTCCCGCTGCGGCTACACTGTCGGGCAATACGACGCCGCCTTTCGGGCCGTCGTCCCCGCCATCCGCTCTCACAACCCTGCAATCCGAATCATCGCCGACTCCTGGGAACTGAAGAACATCGGCCCCGTCATGGCCGATCCTCAAGCCCGGCACCTCGTGGACGCCCTCGTGATTCACCACGTCGGCGCCGACTCGAAAGTCGTCAAGGAGCATGTCGAGGCCGTCCGCGCCCGCTTCGGCCACGACAAGCCGCTTTTTCAAAACGAATACGAATACGGCGCCGAGACGACCTCGCCCGATCGTTGCGTGAACACCGTCATGCACATCATGAACTGGTTTCACCTCGGCGAGGCGCCCACCTGGTTCTGGCTCCACGCGCTGAAACCCATTTATAACTCCGAGGCCGGCGGCTACTCCCTCGGCTACTGGCGCCCCGCCAGCGACGATCCCGCCACCGAGCACCCCGACTTTCCCGGGCTCAAGCCAGGCGAGTGGGTCTGGAACCGATACAACTGGCACGCCCTCGTGGGCTTCCTCCGCCACATGCCCTGGAACAGCCGCGGCATCGCCCTCGCCGAAGCCACCTACGATAGCGACCTTCGTCCCCTCGCCTTCATGCGCCCCGACGGCAAACTCGTCCTCGTCGTCGCCAACCGCAGCTTAGCCGGGCACACCTTCCGCCTGAAAACCGGCCTGCCCGCCGGCGCCGTTTTCCGCGGCCTGCGCTACACGCCCGAGGACGCCGGTCCCGGCTTCGACGGCGTGCCGGTCGGCACGGCGACGGGCGGCGAACTCTCCCTTAACGTCCCCGACCGCGCGTGGGAATTTTGGATCCAAGAGTAATCGGCCTCCGGGAACTTTCCTCCTCATAAATTTATCTCTAAATCTTTTATGCCCCACCAAGCCCTACGTCCAGCCGCCTGGCTGCTTTTATCCGCCACGGCCCTGCTTCCCATGACCTCCGCGGCCCCCGCTCCACTCGCACCCGGCCAGTTCCGTGTTTATCCCGACCAGCCGAAGCAGACGATCCTCGGCATGGGCGTCGAGATCCAGTCCGACTCCATCGGCTCCGGCAACAACGGCCTCCCCGAGGAGCCCATCGCCGTGCCCCACGACCTAACCCCCGCGGAGCGTGAACGCTTCGCCAAGGAGATGATGGCCGGCTTCCGCTACGTCCGCCTCGCCGGCGGCCTCTACTGGCGCGGCACCGACCCCGAGGGGAAATTCCTCCAACCACGCTGGCCTTCCCAGCTCGAGGAACTCCGCCAGATGATGAACACCGCCGGCATCGAGGGCCTTTCCTTCGAATACTGGTCTCCCGCGCCTTATTGGAAAGCCAACCGCTCCTATGTGGCTCTTCATGAAAAAGACGGTCGCCTGAAAAACCGCCTCCGCCCCTTCGCCCCGGGCTTTGAAAACGATCCGGATTACAAGGGCGATCGCGACCGATTCCTCGCCGACTTCGCCCAGGCCGTGGTGACAGACATCAAGACCCTCTCCGCCGCGGGCCTGCGCACATCCATGTTCGGCCTGCAAAACGAACCCAACGTCAATCATTCCATTTACCCCACCTGCGAATACCCCAACCCCGAGGCCTACGTCCCGTCGTTCAAAGCCGTGGCCTCCGCCGTCCGCGCCCATGATCCGTCGATCATGCTCTTCGCCGACACCTACCACGGCTTCCCCAAGCTCGTCGCGCCCGGCATGACCGACCCCGAGGTCGCCAAGCTCGTCGACGCCTACGTCGTCCACACCGTGGGCTGGCCCAGCGAGACCGTCCCGCGCGTCCACAAGGAAATCACCGAGAAACTCCCGCCGCGTCCCTGGTTTCAGAATGAATACGAATATCTGACCGGCGGAGCCACGCCCGACCGCTGCATGAACACGGTCGAGCACATCCTCAACTCCTTCCAACTCGCCGCCAATCCCACCTGGTTCTGGCTCCATGCCCTGAAGCCCATCGGCAACGCCGAGGCCAGCGGCTACTGCCTCGGTTTCTGGCAGTCCCAGATCGCCCCGATCAAGGATGTCCCCAGCGAGAAGAAACGTCGGTGGATCGCCGGCCCAGAGTTCACCGCCATTCCTGAAAAACTTCGCGGCCTCGAGATCGTCTCCGCCAAGCGCGGCGACCCGAAGCGCGCCGGCTTGCAATACCACTTCATCGTCAACCAGCCCGTCACCGTCTACCTCGCGGTCGAAAACCACGGCGA
>JAIXVY010000183.1 GCA_027482505.1 Opitutaceae bacterium
CACCATGCCAGTCATCATCAGCACCAACTACTCGGCTACCGTAGCCTCGAACAACCTGTCTTCGTCCAATGCCATGCTGCAAAAGAGCCTGAACCGGCTCTCCAGCGGCTCGAAGATTGTCAGCCCCTCGGACGATGCCGGTGGCCTCGCGGTTTCTCTGAAACTGTCGGCCGCGGTAAAACGCCAGGGCGCGGTCAACAACAACATCGGCAATGCGATGTCCTACCTGCAGACGCAGGACGGCGCGCTCAAGGTCGCGGGCAAAATCCTCGATCGCATGAGCGAGCTCAAGACGCTCAATGACGATGTCACCAAGGGCACCACCGACAAGGCGAACTACAACACCGAGTTCACCGCGTTGCAGTCCCAGCTGACCGCGATCACGTCGGAGAAGTTCAACGGCATCGCGCTGTTCGGCTCCTCCGGTTTGACGGTGAGCGCAACGGAAGACGCCTCGACCAGCACCCAGATCACCATCGCCAACGCGACCGATCTGTCCAGCACCTCGAGCGGCATCGGTGCGGTCTCGACCACCGCCACCTCGCTGGGCACCGTGTCCCTCGACACGATCAAGTCCGCCATCGAGAACGTCGCCACCATGCGCGCCTCGAACGGAGCCCAGCAGAGCCGTCTGTCGTTCGCCTCGGAATTGCTGACCGTCAACAAGGCTAACCTGGAGGCCGCCAACAGCCGCATCGTCGACGTCGATGTGGCCGAGGAGTCCACCCAGCTAGCTCGTTGGAATACCCTGGTCCAGGCTGGCACCGCGATGCTGGCCCAGGCCAACGGATCCGCTCAGACCGCGTTGCGACTCCTGTCATAATGCGGATATAGACGACATCCGACATGGTTCCAAGGAGCCCCGTCCGCCCCGTGCGGACGGGGTTTCCCCATTTATGGACCTCGCTTCGCGCCGCTCTACGTCCACGCCTGCGTCGGGGCCCGGCCGAGCCGTGACCGGTCGCCAAGCTCCAAGGCGTTCCGCCGCCCAAGCTGGCGTTCCGGCGCATGCCCTCGGGCCCGGATCAGGCCGCGACTAACACCGAGGCCTATCCGCACAAGGTGTCCCCGATGTGCGGCGACTGCGTCCGGCTCGGGCGACGCTCTCCCTTCTTTCTCCTGCGACGTATTCCGGCTTACACCCTCAGCCGGCGGGTTTCTTTGCCTGGCCGTCAATAAGTTGCACGCCCGCGCCAAGCAGGCTCGACACCCCGGAAGTCTTACGCTTTCTACTGATATTGAGTAGCCCGCGTTTATCCAGGTTGGTGCCACTCGATCGGCGCTAACCCCCATTCGCGAGCCGCTTGCGTTCTTACACCCAAGTTTCGGTCCGCGTTCGTCACGGTGCGAGCAAAGCAAATGCATAGGGGATGTTATTCGCTTTTTAAACGCCGGGGTGGGCGCGGACCGTCTTGTTTTAGCGCCTTGATGTCGCTCCCTGCGCGCATGGGTGCGACACTATGCCCGGCCCGTCTCACGGGGCTCTCCGATCTTCCCTCGGCGCGCGTTTAGCCCGCGATGGCGCGCCGCTTGCAAAAGCCCAGGCATATGAACCCCGAAACGCTCACCCAGATGTCACGCGCCGCCTTGACCGAGGCCCAGGCCATCGCCCGCCGCCACGGCCACGTCGAGGTCGAGTCGTGGCATTTGCTTCTCGCCCTCCTCGGTCAGGAAAATGGCATCGTGCCCGCCCTGGTCGACAAGGCCGGCCTGACCACCGCCGCCCTGCAACTCGCCGCCGAGCGCGAGGTCGAGCGCCTGCCCCGCGTTTCCGGCAGCACGGACAACTCGAAGGTCTTCGTCACCCAGTCCGTCAACGACGCCCTCACCCGCGCCGAGACGGAGGCGAGGCAGCTCAAGGACGAGTTCGTCTCCACCGAGCACCTCTTCCTTGGCCTCGTCGAGGTCGCCAGGCCCGACGCCTTCGCAAAATACCTTAAATCCTTCGGTCTCGACCGCGCCCGCCTGCTCGCCGCCCTCAAGGCCACCCGCGGCAACCAGCGCGTCACCTCCGACAATCCCGAGGCCACCTACGACGCACTCGCCAAATACGGCAGCGATCTCTGCGCCCAGGCCCGCAAGGGCAAGATGGACCCCGTCATCGGCCGCGACGACGAGATCCGCCGCGCCATCCGCATCCTTTCGCGCAAGACCAAGAACAACCCCGTCCTCATCGGCGAACCCGGCGTCGGAAAAACCGCCATCGTCGAGGGCCTCGCCCAGCGCATCGTGCGCGGCGACGTGCCCGAGGGGTTGAAGGACAAGACCGTCTACTCGCTCGACATGGGCTCGCTCATCGCCGGCGCGAAATACCGCGGCGAATTCGAGGAGCGCCTCAAGGCCGTGCTCGCCGAGGTCAAATCCTCCGACGGTCGCATCCTGCTTTTCATCGACGAGCTCCACACCATCGTCGGCGCCGGGAAAACCGAGGGCGCGATGGACGCCGGCAACCTCCTCAAGCCCATGCTCGCCCGCGGAGAGCTCCACTGCATCGGCGCCACCACCCTCGACGAGTATCGCAAATACATCGAGAAGGACGCCGCCCTCGAGCGCCGCTTCCAGCCCGTGCAGGTCGACCCGCCCTCCACCGAGGACGCGATCTCCATCCTGCGCGGCCTCAAGGAGCGCTTCGAGCTGCACCACGGCGTGCGCATCCAGGACAACGCCCTCGTCTCCGCCGTCACCCTTTCCGAGCGCTACATCGCCGACCGCTTCCTGCCCGACAAGGCCATCGATCTCATCGACGAAGCCTGCGCGCTCATCCGCACCGAGATGGACAGCGCCCCGCAGGAGCTCGACGCCCTCCAGCGCCGCGTCCTCCAGCTCGAAATCGAGCAGGCCGCGCTGAAACTGGAAAAGGACAGCGCCTCCAAAACCCGCCTCGAAGCACTCAACAAGGAGCTCGCCGACGCCAGGGAGCAGACCGCCGGCCTCCGCGCCAAATGGGAGGCCGAGAAAGCCTCCGTCGAACGCGTGCGCAAGGTCCGCGGCGATCTCGACGACGCGCGCATCGAGCTTGAAAAGGCCGAGCGCGCCTACGACCTCAACAAGCTCGCCGAGCTCCGCCACGGTCGCATCCCGCAGCTCGAGGCCGAGCTCAAGAAACTCGAGGCCGCCTCCGCCCAGACCGAGCTCTTCAAGGAGGAGGTCAGCGCCGAGGAGGTCGCCGGCATCGTCGCCAAGTGGAGCGGCATCCCCGTCACCCGCCTCGTCGAGAGCGAGCGCGAAAAACTCCTCCGCCTCGGCGATACGCTCCACCAGCGCGTCATCGGCCAGGACGAGGGCGTGCAGCTCGTCAGCGAGGCCATCCTCCGCGCCCGCGCCGGCATCAAGGATCCGCGCCGCCCGGTCGGCTCGTTTCTCTTCCTTGGCCCCACCGGCGTGGGCAAGACCGAGCTCGCGAAGACGCTCGCCGAGACGCTTTTCGACAGCGAGGCCGCGCTAGTGCGCATCGACATGTCCGAATACATGGAGAAGCACGCCGTCGCGCGCCTCATCGGCGCGCCCCCCGGCTACGTCGGCTACGACGAGGGCGGCCAGCTCACCGAGGCCGTGCGCCGCAAGCCCTACGCCGTCGTCCTCTTCGACGAGGTCGAGAAGGCGCACCCGGATGTATTCAATGTCTTGCTACAAGTGCTCGACGACGGACGCATCACCGATTCGCAGGGGCGCACGGTCGATTTCAAGAACACCGTCATCATCCTCACGTCCAATCTCGGCTCGCGCCACCTCCTCGAGGGCGTGACCGGCGACACGATCCCGGAGGCTGTTCGCGAGGCGGTCTTCGCCGATCTGCGCCAGGCCTTCCGCCCCGAGTTTCTGAACCGCATCGACGAGACGATTCTCTTCAAGCCGCTCACGCTCGACGAGATCACGCGCATCGTGGATCTGCTCGTGGCCGACCTGAACAAGCGCCTCGCCGAGCGCCGTGTCACGGTGGAGTTCGACCAAAAGGCGAAGGAGTGGGCGGCC
>JAIXVY010000401.1 GCA_027482505.1 Opitutaceae bacterium
GAGGACGTGGTGTTCGTAGTAGTCGCCGTTGAAGAGGTGGGCGTCGATCCAGGCGGAGCCGCGGGCGGCGAGGGCGTCGCACTTGTCGGCGAAGGCGTCGTCTGAAACGGCCCGGGCGAGGGCTGCGCCGGCGCGCAGGGCGGCAAGATACCAGAAGCCCATCTGCGGGTTGGGGCCGTGGTAGTTCACGTCCATCGTGTTGTGCTGGGAGCCTTCCATGACGCCGTCCTGGTCGGCGTCCCAGCCGCCCGGGGTCCAGGCGTAGGCGAGGGCGGCGCGGACGCGCGGCCAGTGTTTTTCGAGGAAGGCGCGGTCGCCGCAGAGCTGCCAGTCGCGGTAGAATTTGACGATGCAGCCCATCTGGCCGTCGGCGGCGGTGTCGGGGTGGGCGCGGGCGCGGGTGGCGAGCGGCAGGCCGACGCGAAAGGCCATGCGGCCTTCGTCGTCGGTGGCGTGGGCGAACTCGGTGTCGCGCATGTCGCGGGCGAGGTCGCCGAAGAGATGGGCCACGGCCTGCTCGTAGTTCCAGACGTGGGTGCAGTTGCCGTAGCAGGAGCCGTTTTCGTCCATCACGCCCTCCCAGGCGAAGAGCTTGCCGGAGCGGTCGCGGAAAACGGTCTGGGAGCGCAGGGTGGAAAGGTTGAAGAGCGCGGCCTCCTTGATCGCGTCGGGGGCGTCCGCGGCGAGAAAGGTTTCCACGAAATCCAGGGTGGCCAGCTCGAGCCCGGGGATGCGCGGCGCGAGCGCGCGCGCGGCGGCCCAGGCGTCGGGGTGGAGGGTGGCGTAGTGGTTGCCGATCGCGTGCTTGCCGTGGCCGAATTGGTAGACGCGCCAGGAGCGGCGATTGGGAAAATGCCAGACGAGGTGGAAAACGAACGGGCGCGTCTCGCCGGGGGCGAGGACGTGGCGCACGCAGAGCGCGCCGAGCGGGTCGTCCTCGCCGGAGGGAGGGCGCGGGTCGAGGCGGCCGTCGTCGGCGAAGTCGTCCCAGAGGTCGAGAAGGGCGTTGGACCAAAGCAGAGGGGCGCCGTTTTCGCGCCAGGTGACGGCGTCGGCGGGCGCGTCGGTGACGAGCGCGAGCGAGCCGGCGGCGGGGTGGTCGGCGGGAGCGCCGTCGGATTCGAGGAGGAGGCCCCGCAGGCCGAAGGCGTCGTCGACGACGAATGTGTTGCGATTCGCCCTGGCGCCGAGCGGGTGGCGCTCGCCCTTCCAATCCGGCGGGGCGAGTTCGGAGCCGTCGCGGCCGATGAAGTTGCGAAGCGCGCCCATGACGGACACTGCGAGGCGGGCGGCGGAGCGGTTGGTGACGGAGTAGGCCAGGCTGGCGATCGGAAGCCCGGAGGCCTCGGAGTCGCCGGGCACGAGGGGGTTGAAGGCCTGCAGGCGCACGGCCACGGGCGAGGCCGGATCGTCCAGCACGACCTGCCCGAAGGGATACGCGGCCTCGAAGCTGGCGGAGGCGAAGCGGGGCAGGCCGTGGTGGTTGGCCGGGCGGCCCTCGAAGTGGTGGTATTCGGTCTCGTCCAGCGGGCCGAGCAGCGCGCGGGTGAAGGCGGGGGGCGATCCTGCGCCGGAACCGGCGGGCAGGGCGTGCAGCGCGAAGAAGGGGGCGTCGTTGCCGGTCAGCACGGTGGAGAAGCCCTTGGCGGGGCGGTTCATGATCTCCCAGTCCCGCAACTCGCCGCGGCCGCCGAGCGAAACGGTGCCGGTGCCGATGCCGCCGAGAGGCAGGGCGAGGCGCAGGAGGTGGTCGCCGTCGTAGCGGCGCAAGACGGGCCAGGGCCGGGGGGTCCAAGCGGACGAAGAAGCGTTCATGGGGAGCGATGGATGAGGGTGACGGGGCCGAGAAGGCCCGAGGGCAGGGGCGAAGAGCCGGGCGGGACGCGTTCCGGCTCGGTCAGGAAGGTGAGCCGCCGCTCCCGGGGCAGGGCGGCGTCGGCGAGGAGGCGGTTGGCCCAGGGGGTGACGACGCGGAGTTCGAGTTCGTTCGTGCCGGCGCGCAGCGCCGAGCCCGCGGATATCCGCCAGGGCGCGCACCAGACCAGCCCGAGATCCGCGCCATTGAGAAACACGCGGGCCTGGCCGCGGAGGCGGCCGAGGTCCAGATAAAGCCCGGCGGAGGGAAGCGCGGCGGGAGCCTCGAAGCGGAGGCGGTAGAGCGCGGGGCCGGCGTAGGCGCGCACGCGCGGATCGGCATGGGCCGTCCAGTCGGCGAGTTCATCCAGCCGGACCTCGCCGGGACCGCCGAGGGCGGCGGAGAAATGCACCGACCACGGTCCGGCGAGCGAAAGGAGGACGCGATCCGCGGCCGCCGGCGCGGGTTCGGCGGGCTCCGGGGCCGAGCGGGGGAAAAACACGAGGCCCGACTGGCGCGGGGCGAGGGACAGCGGCGCGCGCCGCCGGCCGTCGGCGGTTTTCTCCGCGCCGGGCATGCGTAGTTGTTCCCCGGATACGTGGTCCCAGAATTCGGGCGCGCCGGGCGCGTCGCGGAAGATCGGCGCGGCGGAAAGGGGGGCGTCGCCCTGGTTGGAGACGAAATAGAGTTCGCCGTCGGGGCCGGAGCGGCGGGTCCAGAGCAGGCCGGCCGGAGCGTCGGCGAGGTCGGGGGCGAGGCCGAGGGCGGCGAGCGCGGGGGCGAGATCCGGTCCGGAGAAGACATGTCCCGCGCCGACGCGGCGATGGACGAAGGCGTCGGCGGACGCGGCCTCCGGCCAGAGCTCGGCGGCGAGTTCGCGCACCCGCGCGTCGGCGGCGGGCTGGCCGGCGAGGCTGGGCGAGCGGACGGGGCGGGGCCCGAAGATCGCGGCGCCGGCGCGGACGAGCTCGCCCAGGCGGGCGAGGATCTCGGGCCGCATGGCGTCCTGGGGCGGGAGGACGATGAGCCGGTGGCGCGCGCCGGCGGGGAAGGCGACGCGGCCGTCCTCGACGGAGGCGAGGCGCTGGAGGGCGTCGGCGTTGACGAAGTCGTAGTCGTAGCCGGCGGGCGGGCGCGGCAGGAGAGGGCCGGTCATGCGCGGGGCGTCCTCGCCGATGAAGTAGCCGAGATCGGCGGCGGGGCGTCCGGCCTGGAGCGCGCCGTGCAGGCGGCGCAGGGAGTCTATCCACGGGCCGAGATCGGAGAACCAGGAGTTGTGGCGGTTGAACTCGGTGCCGAACCAGGTGTTCACGCCGGGGAAGCGCTCGTCGGGCTGGTGGATGTAGACGTGGAGGACGAAGTGGTTCACGCCCTCGGCGGCGGCGCGGTCGCCGCGGGCCTTGAGGCTCCAGAGATCGTTGCGAAAGCCGTCGCGTCCGGCGGTGAAGGCCTCGGCGGAGACGCGCGCTAGCCCGTAGATGTGGGCGGCGGAGGAGGCGGCGCGCAGCTCCTGGCCGGTCATGCGGCTGTCGGCCCAGAACTCGCCGCCGACCTCGTGGGTCTGGCCGCCGTAAAGGAGAAACTCGGAGGGGAAGCCCCAGTGGCCGTAGTTTTCGAGCCAGAGGGTGAGGTCGTGTTTTTCGGCGAGAGCGCGCAGCCCGCCGACGTATTCGGTGGCGACGAGATCGGCGACGAGACGGCGGAGGTCCCAGAAGAAACGGTCGGTGCAGGCGGCGTCGTCCACGACGCGTCCGGAGAAGGCGGGGAGAAAGCGCACGGGATCGTAGCCGTAGTGGGCGGAGAAGCGGGCGGCGAAGTCGTCGGTCCAGTTGCACGAGCCGGTCTCGTAGCTGTCGGCGATTACGCGATGGAGGGCGGTCCGTTCCGGGGCGGGGAGACGGGCGAGGAGTTGGCCGACGTAGGCGTCGAAATGGGCGGCGAGGTGCGCGCGGCTGAGTTTGTCGATTTCCAGGCCGGTGGCCTCCGGGGAGGCCGGGCCGTTGGTGACGCCGGTGGGCGTCATGCCGAAGCGCTGGATGATCCATTCGCCGGGCGGCACCTCCCACTCGAGGGCGCCGTCCGCGCCGACGCGCGCGGTGAGATCGCGGATGGAGGCGCGGGAGATGTTCGCGGCGGGGACGTCGGCCGGGGAGGTGGCGGGCCAAGAGTAGGCGTTCCAAGGGGGGAGCGCGCCCTCGAAGAGTTTGGCCAATTGCCGCTCCGGGGCGCGCTCGACGCGCGCGGCGGCGGAGAGCTCGATCTCGACCAGCGCGGGGGACGTGACGCCGCGCAGGGGGCGGGTTTGGCCGGTCAGGCGAAAGCAGCGCCCGGTGACGGCGGGAAAGGAGACGACGACGGGGGCGAAGGGCACGGGGCCGACCTGGATGCGCTCGTTGCGCCGCTCGGCGGTGAAGGAGCGGACGGAGCGGAAAGGGCCTTCGGGCGCGTCGGCGACCTGCAGCTCCAAGTCGGCCACGTAGGTGCGGGCCGCGGAGTGCAGGGTGAGGCTGCGGGCGGTGAAGGGCTCGGCGACGACGAAGTCGATCTGGAGCGGGACGTTTTTCCGTCCGGCGGCCGGAACGGGCAGGGGCCATTCCCCATCGAGGAGGCCGTCCGCGAGCGGGGAGGCGTCGACCGGCGCGGCGCCGTCGACCGTCGCGGTGACGGAGGGACGCCTTCGCGCGAGGGTGTCGGTGTCGCCGAGCGGCGCGGGGAAGGCGAGCGTGGCGATGTCCTGGAACGGGGTGCGCGGCGCGGGCAGCGCGCCGCGAAAAACGGACGGGCCCGAGACGCGGGTCTCGGAGGAGACGACGAAGCGCATGGCCTGCCCGGGCCGGACCCAGGGGCCGCCGGACTGGCTCCAGCCGGGCGAGTTGAAGAGGCCCACCTTCACGCCGAGGCGTCCGCCCTCGCGGATGGCGTGGGCCACGAGCGACCACCATTCCTCGGTGAGCGCCTTGACGGGGCCGCGCGCCTTTTCGTTCTGGTCGACGTTGCCGATGAAGGCCTCGCCGATGCCGACGGAGCGCATCGCCTCCAGGTCGCGCGTGATGCCCTCGGCCGAGATTTGGTCGCTTATCCAATACCAGTAGACGGCGGGCCGGGCCGACTCGGGGGGATGGTCAAAGGCATCCCGAAAGGAGCCGCCGCGAAGCGAGCCGGGGAGCGAGGTCGCGCAGAGGAGCAGGAGGGCGAGGATGGGGCGCATGGAAGGGCCGGGATGCCGGGCGCGCCTTTGGCTGCACGAAAAGCGCGCGGGGGCGGGGAGGTGGGGCGGCGAGGAGGGCGAAACAAGTTTCGCGAAAGACGCGGGCGAGGGGCCGGGACGCTCAGCGCGAGAAAACGGGCGCGTGGTCAGGACCCAGGTAGAAGGACGGGTGCGGGGGCTGGTTGTAGCCGGCGTTTTGCCAGGCGACGCCGAGGCGATACTGGCGGTTGTGCATGAGGGTGGGCAGGCGGAGGTCGGCGGGAAGGGTGGTGGAGTAGATGCGGAGGGCGGAGTTGTCGGCGGTGCGCCAGACGATCTCCTCGCGCCAGTCTCCAAAGAGGTCGGCGGTGAGGCAGGGGGTGGA
>JAIXVY010000090.1 GCA_027482505.1 Opitutaceae bacterium
ATCCTCCCCGGCCTCGGCGATTTCGGCGACCGCCTCTACGGCACGTGATCCCGCCTCGCCTCCCCCAACCGACGCCCTTCCAGCCACGCGCCCACCACCGCGTGGCTTTTTTGCGCCCCTTTGCTTTCCTTCACCGCCAATCTCCCTACGCATCTCCGACTTTCCGTAGTTCCGACCTTCAGTCGCTCCCGGCTCCCTGCTCCACGCTCCCTGCTCATCCGCCCGTGCTCCAGGCCCTCCTCATCGACTACAACGGCTTCTTCGCCTCCTGCGAACAGCAGGACCGCCCCGAGCTGCGCGGCCGTCCCGTCGCCGTCATCCCCGTCGCCTCCGAGCACACCTCCTGCATCGCCGCCTCCTACGACGCCAAACGCGCCGGCGTGAAGGTCGGCACCTCCGTCGCCGACGCCCGCCGCCTCTGCCCCGGCATCGCCCTCGTCGAGTCCCGCCCCGAGCTTTACCTGCATTACCACCAAAAGCTCCTCGACGCCGTCACGACCTGCCTGCCCGACTACGAGGTCTGGTCCATCGACGAGGTCTGGTGTCGCCTTCCTCCCGGCCTTCAATCCCCCGCCGCCGCCCTCGAGGTCGCGCGCAAAATCAAGCGCGCCATCGCCACCATGGCGGGCGAATGCCTCACCTGCTCCATCGGCCTCGCCCCCAACGCCTGGCTCGCCAAGATCGCCTCAGACCTCGAAAAACCCGACGGCCTCGTCGTCATCGAGCAACACGACCTTCCCCACCGCCTCCACGCGCTCGAGCTGCGCGACCTCCCCGGCGTCGGCGAAAACATGGAGACCCGCCTCCGCGCCGCCGGCCTCCACACCGTGGAAAAACTCTGCGCCGCCGAACTCCGCGAACTCCGCCGCATCTGGGGCGGCATCGAGGGCGAGCGCATGTGGCGCCGCCTCCGCGGCGAGGAGGTTCCTCTCCCGCCGCGCCACACCGGCTCCATCGGCCACGCCCAGATCCTCTCGCCCGACCTGCGCAATCCCGAGGGCGCCCGCGCCACCCTTCACCGCCTCCTGCAAAAAGCCGCCCTCCGCCTGCGCCACGGCCGTCTCTACGCCGGCGGCATGCACGTCGCGTTGAAATACCAAGGCCGCGCCGGCCGCGATTCCCGCGTGCGCTGGAGCGACGCCGTCTCCTTCACCGACACGCAGGACACCCTCGAACTCATCCGCGTGCTCAATCTCCTCTGGGAAAAACGCCCCGCCCGCCGCGCCGATCATTTTTCCGTCGGCGTCACCCTCTTCGCCCTCGTCCCCGAGACCTCGCGCACCGGCACCCTGCCCGGCCTGCTCGAAAACCGCCCCGGCGACACCGCCCGCCGCGCCGCCCTCAACGCCACCCTCGACCACATCAACCGCAAGCTCGGCAAACACTCCGTCGTTTACGGCGGCGCGCTCGGCGCCCTCGCCTACGCCCCCATCCGCATCGCCTTCCAGCGCATCCCCGACCTCGCCACCGAGGAGGGCGAGCCCGACGGCGAACTTTTCCCCACCCAGGCCGAACTCGCCGCCGCCCGCCTGCTCTAGGAGCTGTCTTCAAAATAAACCGGAGCGTCGCTTGAGGCGCAGCCGGTCGAGGACAAGGCGGGGGCGGAGGGTGCTGGGCCTGAAGGGCCCTGCCCCTCGCGCCCAACGCCGCCCGCGACCGGCTTCGCCCCGCCGCACCCCATCCCGCCGCTCCCTCAGCCGTGTAACCTATTGGGTTACATAGCCTGTTTCCCCCGCTCTCTGCCCCACGCCTCTGCCACCCACCGCCCCTTTCCCACCTTAGCCATCCCGGCCGGTGTGACCTATTGGGTTGCACGATCACCTCTCGGACCCGTCGTTCCCATGCCCCCGGCATGTGTAACCCATTGGGTTACACTGAAAGCGTCTTCGCCCGCCGCCGCCCTCCTGCCGCGCGCGCAAGCCGACACGAAACACCCTCGAAACCCCGTCCGCATGAAATCCGATCATGCCTTGGCTTGGCGTTTGCTCATCCCGCCGCGCCCGTCCTGCTAAGAAACCCTTTCGCCGCACTTTTTTCCGTCACTCGCCGCCATGGCCATCCACGCCGCCCTCCACCACAAGACGTCCTACCGCTACGACCGCCCCGTCGGTCTCGGCCCCCAGGTCGTGCGCCTGCGCCCCGCGCCCCACTGCCGCACGCCCATCGTCTCCTACTCGCTGCGCGTCCAGCCCGAGCCGCATTTCATCAACTGGCAGCAGGACCCCCACGGCAATTACCAGGCCCGCCTCGTCTTCCCGGAAAAAACCACCGTGTTCTCCGTCGAGGTCGACCTCGTCGCCGAGATGGCCGTCTACAACCCCTTCGACTTCTTCCTCGAACCCTCCGCCACCGAGATCCCCTTCGCCTACGAGGCCGCCACCGCCACCGAGCTCGCCCCCTTCCTCCGCAAGGACGACCTCGCCGCCTGCCCCCGCCTCGCCGCCTTCCTCCGGACCATCGACCTCACGCCCCGGGCCGCGATCAACTTCCTCGTCGATCTCAACCAGAAGATCCAGGGTCTCATCAAATACGTCATCCGCCTCGAGCCCGGCGTGCAGACGCCCGAGGAAACCCTCGAAAAAGCCTCCGGCTCCTGCCGCGACTCCGCCCTCCTCCTCGTCCAGGTCCTCCGCCACCTCGGCCTCGCCGCCCGCTTTGTATCGGGTTATCTGATACAGCTCCGGCCGGACCAGAAATCCCTCGACGGCCCCTCCGGCGCCGAGACCGACTTCACCGACCTCCACGCCTGGACCGAGGTCTTCCTCCCCGGCGCGGGCTGGATCGGCTTCGACCCCACCTCCGGCCTGCTCGCCGGCGAGGGCCACATCCCCCTCGCCTGCACGCCCGAGCCCTCCGGCGCCGCGCCGATCAGCGGCGGCGTCGACAAGAGCGAGGTCGAGTTCGACTTCGCCATGGAGGTCCGCCGCGTCTACGAATCGCCGCGCGTCACCCTCCCCTACACCGACGCCCAGTGGGACGCCATCAACGCCCTCGGCCGCCGCATCGACGAGCGCCTCCAGGCCGGCGACGTCCGCCTCACCATGGGCGGCGAGCCCACCTTCATCTCCATCGACGACATGGACGGCCCCGAGTGGAACACCGCCGCCGTCGGCCCCACCAAGCGCAAGCTCGCCGACCAGCTCATCAAGCGCCTCTGGAAACACTACGGCCAGGGCGGCTTCATCCACTACGGCCAGGGCAAATGGTATCCCGGCGAACAGCTCCCCCGCTGGGCCCTCACCTGCCTCTGGCGCCGCGACGGCCAGCCCGTCTGGCAAAACCCCGCCCTCCTCGACAACTTCGACGCGCCCTCCGGCCGCACCCAGGCCGACGCCCGGCGCTTCGCCGACACGCTCGCCCGCAACCTCGGCGTCGAGCCCAGCTGGATCATGCCCGGCTACGAGGACGCATTCTATTACCTGTGGAAGGAGCGCCGCCTCCCCTCCAACGTCGACCCGCTCAAAAACCGCCTCTCCGATCCCGAGGAGCGCGCGCGCCTCGCCAAGGTCTTCGAGCAGGGCCTCGACAAGGTCGTCGGCTACGCCCTCCCCATCGAGCGCGTCATCCGCGGCGACCGCCTAGGCTGGAGCTCCGGCCCTTGGTTCCTCCGCCCCGAGACGCTCTTCCTCATCCCGGGCGATTCGCCCATGGGCTACCGCCTCCCCGTCGACTCGCAGCCCTGGACCGCGCCCATCGACTACCGCTTCGGCATCACCTCCGATCCCACGCTCGAGCTCCCGCCGCTCCCCGATCGCGCCGCCCTCGCGCGCCAGTATTACCAGGCCAAGGACAGCCTCGCCCAAGGCGCGGGCTCCGCCACCTTCGACCCGCGCGGCTGGCCCTTCGTCGGCGCGGGCCAGGGTCGCCCCGGCGACAAGCCCGCCGTCCCTCCGCACCTCCAGCCGCGCCCGAGCACCCTGCCCGCCGCCGACACCCGCCCCGGCGCCCAGCAATCCGCCCCGTGGATCGTGCGCACCGCCCTCTGCGTCGAGGCCCGCGAAGGCCACCTCTTCGTCTTCATGCCTCCGGTCACCACCGCCGAGGACTACCTCGACCTGCTCGCCGCCATCGAGGCCACCGCCGCCGAGCTGAGCCTGCCCGTCGTCATCGAGGGCTACCTCCCGCCCCACGATCCGCGTCTCAACAACATCAAGGTCACCCCCGACCCCGGCGTCATCGAGGTCAACATCCACCCGTCCTCCACCTGGGACGAGCTCGTCGAAAAAACCGAGACGCTCTACGCCGAGGCCCGCCTCTGCCGCCTCGGCACCGAGAAGTTCATGGTCGACGGACGCCACACCGGCACCGGCGGAGGCAACCACATCGTGGTCGGCGGTCAAAAGCCTTCCGACAGCCCCTTCCTCCGCCGCCCCCAGCTCCTCAAGAGCCTCGTCGCCTACTGGCACAACCACCCCTCGCTCAGCTACCTCTTCTCCGGCCTCTTCATCGGCCCCACCTCCCAGGCCCCGCGCGTCGACGAGGCGCGCAACGACTCGCTCTACGAGCTCGAGATCGCCTTCCGCGAGCTCGACCGCCTCACCGCCGACGGCGCCGCCGTGCCGCCCTGGCTCGTCGATCGCATCTTCCGCAACCTGCTCACCGACGTCACGGGCAACACCCACCGCGCCGAGTTCTGCATCGATAAACTCTACTCGCCCGACTCCTCCACCGGCCGCCTCGGCCTCCTCGAGTTGCGCGCCTTCGAGATGCCGCCCCACGCCCGCATGAGCCTCGCGCAGCAACTCCTGCTCCGCGCCCTCATCGTCCGCTTCTGGGAAAAACCCTACTCCGCGCCGCGCCTCGCCCGCTGGGGCACCGCTCTCCACGACCGCTTCCTCCTGCCCCACTACGTGCGCCAGGATTTCGCGGACGTCA
>JAIXVY010000318.1 GCA_027482505.1 Opitutaceae bacterium
CCAGGCCCCCGGCCGCGAGGCAGCTGGAGAATGGGGAAGATGCAACGCACACTGTCCCCCCTACACCTTGCAACCAGGGACGTCAGCAAAAGGATGGGAAGGAGCTCGGAAGGTGCCCCCTCATGGGTTGAGCCCCTGCAGCCCCCCACCTCCCAACCAAACCACCACCCACACCGCGCTGACCCTCGACCCCGAAAAACTCCTCACCAAGGCCGCCCTCGACTCCCGCTACTACGGCAAAGGTCGCATCAACCAGGACCACGGGTTCTACAACATGCAGACCCAGCTCTTCGCCCAGCTCATCCACGCCTGGCGCTGGACCGGCGACGCCGAGCTCGAAAAGATTCTCAGACCCGCCCTCGAACTCCATCTTGAGTGGATGCAGGAGTGCTTCGACCCCGACCTCGACGGCACCTACGAGAGCTACATCAACACCTGGCCCACCGACTCCGTCTGGTTCAGCGGCGGCGGCACCCCCGACGAGACCGCCTACGCCTACAAGAGCCACCTCGCCGCCCGCGATCTCGCCCGCCGCGCCAACGACTCAGCCGCCGTCGCCCGCCACGAAAAAATCCTCGAACGCATCCGCACCGGCTTCTTCCAACAACTCTGGAGCGCGGAGCGCGGCCACCCCGGCCTCGTCCGCGAGCAATCCGGCCACCGCCGCCTCAAACTCGATCCCTGGCTCTACGGCATTTTCCTCCCCGTCGAATCCGGCCTCCTCGACGAACAACAAAAACTCACCACCCTCCGCTACACCGAGTGGGCCCTCCAAAACGACCCCGCCCCCGCCGGCGGCCGCCGCGTCTGGACCTCCAACTTCGTCCCCGGCATCTGGTCCGTCCGCGAGCTCTGGGCCGGCGACAACTACCACCTCGCCCTCGCCTACTTCCAGGCCGGCCTCCCCCGCGATGGCTGGGACATCCTCCGCGGCACCTTCGTCACCGCCGCCTTCAACCAGCCCGGCCCCGGCAACCTCGGCTCGCCCCAGGGCGGCACCGATTTCGGCGACATCATCCACCCCTTCGCCCGCACCCTCGTCGAAGGTCTCTTCGGCTTCGAACCCGACTACCCCAACAACGTCGTCCGCGTCGCCCCGCGTTTCCCCGCCGAGTGGGACAACGCGTCTATTCGCACGCCCGACTTCTCCCTCGCCTACAAGCGCGCCGACAACGCCACCACGTTGCGCCTCGGCCTCGTGCGCCCCGCCCCCGTCCAGCTCCGCCTGCCCGTCTCCACCAGCCGCGTCACCCGCGTCACGGTCAACCAGCGCCCGGTCGAACACCGGCTCACCCCGGGCTTCGGCCTCTCCGCGCTCCACGTCGAGCTGCCCCCCGCCGCCGACTCGGTCGTCGTGATCGAAACCGCCGACCAGATCCCCGCCGCCGAGGCCATCCCGCTAGATCTCGTCGCCGGCGCCAGCGCGCGCATCACCCTGCCCGACGGCGCCATCGCCGGCTTCGCCGACCCGCAGGGCATCCTCGCCGGCGCCCGCCTCGAAAATGGCGCGCTCACCGGCACAGTCGTCCGCCGCCACGAACACGCCACCCTGCTCGCCGGCGTGAAGATCGGCGAAACCCCGCAATGGCGCGTATTCAAAATTCGGATATCCGATCCCGCCGCCGAGGACGCCCGCCGCGCCGAGACCCTTCCCGCCCCGCCCGCCGGCGCCCGCTGGGAGCCCCTCGACCTCGCGCCCGCGCTCAACGCCGACATCCGCGAAATCCATAAACAGCAATACCTCTCGCCCCGACCGGCCACCATCTCCGTGCGCATCGGCACCGACGGCTTCTCGCCGTGGACCTTCCCCCACTGGCGCTCCGGCGCGCCCGAGATCAAGCTCGACGCCGTCGCCCCGCTGCTTGATCCCGCCGACGCCACCACCCTGCGCACCCCGCAGGGCGTGCCCTTCCGCTGGCCCGGCGAGGCGCGCAATATCGCCTTCACCTCGCTTTGGGACAACTTCCCCGACTCCGTCACCATTCCAGTCGGCCGCCGCGCCGAGGCCGCCTACTTCCTCGTCGCCGGCTCGACCAACGTGATGCAAAACCGCATCGCCAACGCCGTCCTTCGCCTGCGCTACGCAGACGGCGTCGAACACCGCCTGGAACTTGTTCCTCCCTACAACTTCTGGAACCTCTCCCCCATCCGCCACCGCAGCGGCGCCCCGGGCCAGAACCTGCGCCCCGACTACACCGATCCCATCGACGCCTTCGCCGTGCCGAAGCCCTGGCCCGAGCGCGTGCAGCTGGGTGAAAACTGCCGGGCCATTCTTCTCAATCGACGCCTGCGCTCCGGTGTCACCTTGGAAAGCGTCACCCTCGAAACCCTTTCCCCCGAAGTTGTGATCGGACTGATGGGGCTCACCCTCCTGAATCCCGCCCCTTGAAATCTTCATTCACGCTGCTCGGTGGCTTATAGTCTTTGCGGATTTTTCACCGCCGGCACGATTCCTCTTGCAGGCGTCGTTCGAGGCCCGTGATTTATTGTTAAATCCCCTCTGCGTTCGTGCCCCGCCTCTCGTTCCGCGATCTGCCACAACCTCTCGTCATCGCCCTGATTTCGGCGTTGGCGTTGACGCTGCTTTGGCTGCTCTCCCCGTCCCGTTCCGTCCAAGTCTCGGCGCCTGGCGTCGTGGAAATCACCTACATGGGTCCGGGCGGTCCGATCTCAGGCGCCTTGGATGACGCGATCCGCGCTTTTGAGGAGGAAAGCCGCCGCGCCCACGAGGCCGATCCCGCCAAACCCATCTATCGTGTCATCAGCGGGCAAAACGCCTCGCGCGGAATGACCGGCGATCCCACCCGCTTCCTGCTGAGCGTGGCGGGCGGCATGCCCCCGGACGTCATCTATTTTGACCGCTTCGCCGTGGCGGAGTGGAGCGCCCGCGGCGCATTTGCCGACCTGGCGCCTTTTATCGATCGCGACCTCGCCACAGGTCACTCCGACGCCGTCCGCCGCGACGACTACTACAAAACGACATGGGATGAGGTCGTCTTCACCCATCCCGTGACCAAACACACCGGTGTTTACGGAGTTCCGGACGCCTTCGAGTCCCGCGCGCTGATATACAACAAAGACGCGCTGCGCCGCGGTGGATTCGTGGATGAAAAAGGCGATGTTCGCCCGCCACGCACCTGGGAGGAATTGGAGAAGGTGAGCCTTGCACTCACCGAGCGCGACTCTTCGGGACGCATCAGCCGCCTCGGCTTCGCGCCCAACATCGGAGCCGACATGCTTTACCTCTATGGGTGGCAAAACGGCGGCGAGCTTCTCGATCCCACGGGTCGTGAGATTATCCTGAACTCCCCGGCTTTCGTCGAAGCCCTGGATTGGACCACGCGTTTCCTTGATCGCCTTGGCGGCGTGAAAAACGTCCAAGCCTTCACCTCGACCAACCAAACCGGAGACCTCGATCCTTTCGTCATCGGTCGCATCGGCATGAAATACGACGGCTTCTGGGCCGTGCAATGGGGCCTCGCCCAATACGGCTCGCGCGTCGATTACGGCGTCGCGCCCCCGCCCATGCCCGAGAAGGCCCTTCGCGAAGGCCGGCCGCCCATGAGCTGGATAGGCGGCTGGTGCTATGCTATCCCCACCGCCTCGCGAAACCGCGAAGCCGCCTGGGAACTCATCCGTTTTCTCGCCTCCCCTAGGGCCCGTTCCATCGTGGCCGAAAGCCAGCGCCTCGCCGCCCAAAGCCAGGGCCGCACCTTTATTCCCACGCAGTCCGCGCATCGCGCGGTCAATGAACGCAACTTTGAGAAATACGTTTATTCAAACCCCTCGATAGATCCTAAACTGAAGGATGCGGTTCGGGTCTTCAACGCCCTCGTCCCCGACTCCCGCTTTCGCCCGGCCACGCCAGTAGGCCAGATGCTGTTCAACGAAACCTTGTCGGCCAGCGAAGCCGCCAACTATGGCGCCGCCTCCGCGCAGGCCGCGCTCGATCGGGCCGCGTCCAACGCCCAGCGCGAACTGGACCAGGTGTTGGCGCCGCCGCGCGGAGCGCCGGTCAATTGGACCCGCTTCGGCTGGATTTACGGCGCGCTTCTCGCCGGCGGCGCGCTTCTGCTTTACAAGTGGGACACCTCCGCGGTCTGGCGCTCGTCGGTGCATCGTCTGCTTTCCCGCGTAGGACTGGCTCGATCCGCCGACCGTGGCGGCGTGCTGGAAGGAGCGGGCGGCGGAATGTTTCGCAAGCAATGGCTCGGAGGCTTCCTCTGCGCCTTCCCGTGGATTCTCGGTTTCATCGTCTTCACCGGAGGCCCCATCCTCTTTTCCATCGTAATCAGCTTCGCCGACTACGACGTGCTACGACCCGCCACCTGGGCTGGCGTGGCGAACTACGCGCGCATGTTCGGAGGCGACGACCTGTTCCTCGTTTCGGTCGGGAACACCGCATTCATGATGCTGGGGATACCCGTCGGCATGGCCGTCAGCCTTGGCATAGCCCTGCTTCTAAACGTGGAGATCAAAGGCATCGCCGTCTGGCGCACCTGCTTCTACCTGCCATCCATCGTGCCCGCGGTCGCCTCGAGCATTCTGTGGATCTGGATTTTCAATCCGTCCAACGGCCTGCTCAACGGGTTCCTCGGCGCGTTCGGGATAACCGGCCCAAACTGGCTGCAGGATCCGGCCACCTCCAAACCAGCGCTCATCATCATGGGACTTTGGGGCGCGGGAGGCGGCATGCTCATCTGGCTGGCCGGCTTGAAGGGAATCTCCGAAAGCTATTACGAGGCCGCGCGTATTGATGGAGCCACTACATGGCAGCAGTTCAGGCACATCACGCTGCCCATGCTCTCGCCCTACATCTTTTTCAACCTGATCATGGGCGTGATCGGAACCCTTCAGGTCTTCTCGCAGGCATTCATCATGACTCAGGGCGGCCCGGTGAACTCCACCATGTTTTTCGCCTACCACCTCTTCAACCACGCCTTTCGCTACCTTAACATGGGCTATGCCTCCGCCCTCGCCTGGGTGCTGTTGCTCGTGGTCCTGCTCCTGACCCTCCTGCAGTTCAAGTTCTCCAAACGCTGGGTGCACTATGAAGGCGACTGAAACCAAATCCGCCTCCTCCGCGTTCACCGGGGTCCGCGGCGCCCAGTTCTGGCGTCACGCCTGGATCTACGGACTGCTCATCGCCGGCTCGGCGGTGTTCATGTATCCTTTTATCTGGATGGCCTCGGCATCCGTGAAGCTCGACCGGGAGCTCTTTAGCGAGGACGCCGGCATCCTGCCCGCCCAACCCATACCGCGAGTCCAGTCTCCTTACCTGGAGAAACGCCTTCACGCCGGCTACGAGCACCCTCGGCTTGCCGAATTTATGCCCGCTTTCTCCCGGGCGGTGGAAGATCGCCGCGTGGTCTGGCCCTCCAGCATAGATCCGGCCGAGGCCGGCCATGAACTAGCCATCGGATTGTTCCGCCGCGTCGCCAGGCTCGCCCCGGTGGAATGGTGGGAACTGCCGGCCGAGGAGCTTTCACGTCGTCTGCTTGGATTGGTGACCAACGCCATGATAGAGACGGAGCGTTCGGCCTTGGCGCGCGGATTGGTCCTCGGGCGCCTCGTCGCCCGCAGCTACGACCTCGAGGAGGAAATCGTCATCCAAGGCGACGCCATACCCGAGCGCTGGTCGCGCGAAGGCACGGCCGAGTCCGCCTTTTCCATCTACCCGGGTTCCGCCGCCGACGGGCGCCTGCTAAACTACGATTTCTCCAAGGGCGGCCTCGTCCGGCTTCGCACCGAAGCCGTTTTGCCCTTTTCCCTGGATCGCCTCCATCGCTTGCAGCTTTTCCTTCGCCCCGACGACAGCTGGCACGCGCTGGAGATGACGGTCGAGATGAAGGG
>JAIXVY010000456.1 GCA_027482505.1 Opitutaceae bacterium
CCGCTACCGCAACGCGCCGCTCGACCGCGACGCGCTGTTCTTCGTCATTTCCCAGTCGGGCGAGACGATCGACACCCTCGCCGCCCTCCGCGAGGCCAAGCGCAAGGGCTACAAGTGCATGGCGATCTGCAATGTCGTCGGCTCCACCATCGCCCGCGAGGCCGACGGCGGCATCTACCAGCACGCCGGCCCCGAGATCGGCGTCGCCTCCACCAAGGCCTTCACCAGCCAGCTCCTCATCTCCGCCATGTTCGCGCTCTACGTGGCGCGCATGCGCGACATGAGCTTCGCCGACGGCGTCGAATACGTCGCCGGGCTCAAGGCCGTGCCCGAACTCGCCCGCCGCGCCCTCGACCAGGCCCCGAAGATCAAGGCCATCGCCGATCGCTACGCGAAGTATAACGACTTCCTCTTCCTCGGCCGCCTCGACCTCTTCCCCATCGCCCTGGAGGGCGCGCTGAAGCTCAAGGAAATCTCCTACATTCACGCCGAGGGCTACCCCGCGGCCGAGATGAAACACGGCCCCATCGCCCTCATCAGCGAGCAGTGCCCGAGCGTGTTCTTCGTGCCCAAGGGCGAGCTGTTCAACAAGGTCGTGTCCTCCATGCAGGAGATCAAGGCGCGCAAGGGTCTCATCATCGCCATCGCGCCCGAGAGCGTGGAGCTGCCCGAGGGCCTCGCCGACGAGGTCGTCACCATCCCCGACTGCCATCCGGCGGCCGCGCCCATCCTCGCCACCATCCCCGTCCAGCTCCTCAGCTATTACATCGCGCTGTCCCGCGGCTGCGACGTCGACAAGCCCCGCAACCTCGCGAAGTCCGTCACGGTGGAATAACCGCGTTCGCGTTCCGCCTCCGGCTCCTCGCTCCCCGCTCCTTGCTTCCGGCTCCCATGACCATCCTTCCCTCCGCCGCCGACTTCGCCCGCCTCGCCACCCAGGGCAACCTCGTCCCCGTCTACGCCGATCTGATGGCGGACTTCGAGACGCCGGTCTCCGCCTACGCGAAACTCCGCGGCCACGGCCCCTCCTACCTTCTGGAGTCCGTCGAGGGCGGCGACACCCTCTCGCGCTACAGCTTCATCGGCTGCCGCCCGCGCAAGGTCTTCGCCTGCGGCCCCGCCGCCACCAAGATCCGCGAAATCGGCCAACCCGACCGCGAGGTGCCCACGCCCAAGGATCCGCTCACGCTCATCGAGACCGAGATGAAGGGCTACCGCCCCGTATCCGTGCCGGGACTACCCCGCTTCACCGGCGGCGCCGTCGGCTTCATCGCCTACGAATACGCCACGCGCATCGAACCCAGCATCCCCGCCCCGGCCAAGGACGAACTCGGAACTCCCCTGCTCTACTTCATGCTGTCGGACTCGCTGCTGATCTTCGACCGCGCCAAGCAAACCCTTCGCCTCTGCGTCAACGCCCACCTCGCCCCGGGCGAGGCCCCCGAGGCCGCCTACGCCCGCGCCGTCGTCGAGCTCCAGGCCCTCCACGCCCTGCTCGCCCAGCCCAGCACGCTCGCCCCCGCCCCGCTCATCGACCCCGGCTTTGTCGCCGCCCCGCGGGGCAACTTCACCAAATCCGCCTTCGAGGCCGCCGTCGTCGCCGGCCAGGAATACGTGCGCTCGGGCGACATCATCCAGTTCGTGCCTTCGCAGCGCTTTTCCAAGCCCTTCGACCGCACCCCGCTCGAACTCTACCGCGCCCTTCGCACGGTAAACCCCTCGCCCTACATGTTCATCCTCGACGCCGGCGACTTCGCCATCGTCGGCGCCTCGCCCGAGGTCCATGTGCGTCTCACCGACGGCCTGGTCGAGATCCGCCCCATCGCCGGCACGCGCAAACGCGGCGCCACCCACGCCGAGGACCTCGCCCTCGAAAAAGACCTGCTCGCCGATCAGAAGGAACGCGCCGAGCACCTCATGCTGGTCGACCTCGCGCGCAACGACATCGGCCGCGTCTGCCAATACGGCTCCGTCACCGTGCCCGAAAGCTTCGTCGTCGAGCGCTACTCGCACGTCATGCACATCGTCTCGCAGGTGGAGGGCAAAATCTCGCCCGAGAAAAACGCCTTCGACCTCATGCGCGCCACCTTCCCCGCCGGCACGGTCAGCGGCGCGCCGAAGATCCGAGCCATGCAAATCATCGCGCAGACCGAGCCGGTGCAGCGCGGCTTCTACTCGGGAGCGCTCGGCTACTTCGGCTACGACGGCAACAGCGACACCTGCATCATGCTCCGCACCTCGCTGATCAAGGACGGCATGATCCACATCCAGGCCGGCGCCGGCGTCGTCGCCGACAGCGTGCCCGAAAGCGAATTCCAGGAGACGGTCAACAAGGCGTCCGCCCTCTTCAAAGCCGTCGCCATCGCCGAGCGGCTGTAACTTTTGTTCGTCCTTCGCCGCCTTCCCAGCCTTCGCGAGACCATCCAAAAGCGGTCTCGTCAAAGATGGGAAGGCGGCGAAGAAGGCGGAAACGAGCCAGGACGGGCTGATCGACGAGCAGCGACCGCCTCTTGAGCTTCGAGGCGGAAACGTCAGGCTAGCTCGCATGACCACCCCCACCCCGCTCGTCATCGACGCCACCGGCCCCGTCGTCCCCTTCAACCGCTACTTCCAGCGAGGCGTGGGCTCGTGCCACGCCTACCTCACCCTGCGCGAGGACTTCCGAGAACACGTCCGCCTCGCGCAAAAGGAGATCGGCTTCGGCGGCATTCGTTTCCACGGTATTTTCACCGAATACGTCGGCATCGTGCACGGCGGCGAGGAGGCCGACGGCGACCCGCGCCTGAATTTCCAAAACGCGACCAAGATCTACGAGTTCTTCGTCGCGCAGGGCATGAAGCCTTTCGTCGAGCTCGGCTTCATGCCGACGCGCCTCGCCAGCGGCCCGCAGACCATCTTCGATTACCGCGGCAACATCACCCCGCCCAAGGACTGGGCGCAGTGGAACCGGCTCGTGCGCCGCTTCGTTCAACACCTCGCCGACCACTTCGGCCTCGAGGAAGTCCTCACCTGGCACTTCGAGGTCTGGAACGAGCCCGACCTGCACAACACTTTCTGGACCGGCACCAAGCAGGACTACTTCAAGCTCTACGCCGAGACCGTGCGCGCGGTGAAGAGCGTCGACGAACGCCTGCGCGTCGGCGGCCCCGCCACCTCCAAGACCATGTGGGTGCCGGACCTGCTCGCCTTCTGCGCCGAGCAGCGCGTGCCTCTGGATTTCATCTCCACCCACCACTACGCGGTCGACGCCGACCTCGTGCTCGGCGAGCCGGATGGACCGATGTATTATCGCGGGCCCTCCGGTCTCGCGAAAGAAGTCGCCCGCGTGCGCGCCGAGATCGCCGCGTCCGCCTTCCCCAAGGCCGAGCTGCATTTCACCGAGTGGAACTGCTCTCCGGCCCACGAAGACGTCTTCGGCAAGGACACCGCCTTCACCGCCGCCTTCGCGCTGCAAACGCTCAAGGAGGTCTCCGGCCTCTGCGACTCCTACATGTGGTGGACGGTAAGCGACATTTTTGAGGAAAGCGGCCTCAGCCTCCGTCCCTTCACCGGCAAATACGGTCTCGTGAACCAGCACGGCATTCCCAAGCCCAGCTTCCACGCCTTCCGCTGGCTCTCGCGCATGTTCGACGAGGAGTTTCCGCTCGAGCACCCCTCCGCTCGCGCCTCGCGCTCGCCCGAGGGCGAGATCCGCCTGCTGGCCTGGAACCTACCCGAGGTCTTCGAAACCGACCTGGGCGGCGGCGAATGGAAAACCTGCGCCGAGCCCTCCCGCTTCTCCGCCGTGCTGCGCGGCCTGTCCGGTCGCCAACGCCTTCGCGTGTGGACCGTCGACAACACCCGCGGCAACGCCCTCCACGCCTGGCGCCAGATGGGCGCGCCCGATTACCCGAAGGCCGACCAGCTCGCCGCCCTGCGCGCCGCCGCCGAGCCGGTCCTGCTGCGCGACGAGACGTTGGACGTTTCGGGCGGCCTCGCGCTCGACCTGCCTTTGCCGCCCTGCGCGGTCGTCTACGCCGAGCTCTCGCCGGCCTGAAGTCACGCGGCGTCGTGCCGCGGCCTCAGAGCCGTGGCACGGCGTCCAGCAGCTTGCGGGTGTAGTCGGCCTTGGGCTCGCGGTAGATTTCCTCGGCGGAGGCCGACTCCACCAGCTTGCCGCGATGCATCACGAGCACGTGGTCGCTGATGTGCTCCACCACCGCGAGGTCGTGGGCGATGAAAAGATACGTCAGCCCAAGCTCGGCTTGGAGGTCCTGGAGCAGATTCACGACCTGAGCCTGCACCGACACATCGAGCGCGCTCACCGCCTCGTCGCAGATTATGAACTCGGGCTCCACCGCGAGCGCCCGCGCGATGCCGATGCGCTGACGCTGTCCGCCGGAAAACTGATGCGGATAACGGTGCATGTGATCGGGCTCCAGTCCCACCCGGCGAAGCAGGCCCGCCACCCGCTCGCGTTTCTCCGCCACGCCCTGTTTCGGGAAATGAATGTCAAGCGGCTCGCGAATGATCGCCTCAACCGTCATGCGCGGGTTTAGCGAATTGAAGGGATCCTGAAAGATCATCTGCACCCGTTTCCGGAAGGGCAGAAACTCGCGGTTTGAAAGCGTGGTGAGCTCCGTGCCGTTGAAGCGGATCGAGCCGCCGGTGATGGGCGCCAGCTTGATCAGGGCGCGGCCGATGGTCGTTTTTCCCGAACCGCTCTCGCCCACCAACCCGGTGGTGCGTCCGCGCGCGCCGGGGAAGGAGACGTCGTCCACCGCGCGCACGTGGTCGACCACGCGACGCAGCAGACCGCCGCGCAGCGGATAGTGAACCCGAAGGTTTTCCACTTCGAGAAGCGGAGCGGAGGAAACAGGGGCGGTGTCGGTCATGACTGGTCTCCGGTGCTCAGATTTTCGTCTCCAGCGCCCGCGCGATGGCGGCGTGGTCGATGGTGGCGAGACGACGCTGGCGCGCGCCGAGCCGCGGAATGCACGCGATGAGCGCCTGGGTGTAGGGATGCTTCGGGCGGCTCAAGATCTCCTCGGTCGGTCCCGACTCCACGATAAGCCCGCGATACATCACCGCGACGTCGTCGGCAAAGCCGCGCACGATGCCGAAATTATGCGTGATCAGAATCACGCTCATCCCGGTCGAGGTCTTCAGATCGCGCAGCAGGTCGATGATCTGCTTCTGGATCGTCACGTCGAGGGCCGTCGTGGGCTCGTCCGCGACGAGGATCTTCGGCCGGCAGGCGAGCGCCATCGCGATCATCACGCGCTGCTGCATGCCGCCGGAAAGCTCGTGGGGATAAGATGTATGGCGACGCGCGGCGTCGGCGATGCCGACCTGCTCCAGCGCCCGGATCACATGCGCCTCCACGTCCTTTATCTCGGGCAGATGCAGTCGCACCGCCTCGGCGATCTGCGCGCCGACGGTGAAAACCGGATTCAGCGAGGACGAGGGCTCCTGGAAAACGTAGGCGATCTCCTTGCCGCGCAGGGCCTGCAGGCTGCGGCGATCAAGACCGAGCACGTCCCGCCCCTGGTAGCGAATGGCGCCGGTCACGCGGCAGTTGGGCGGCTCGGGCAGCAATCGGGTGAGCGAAAGCGCGGTCACGGATTTGCCCGAGCCGCTCTCGCCGACGATGGCGAGCGTGCGGCCCGCCTCCAGCGCGAAGGAAACGCCTTTCACCGCCTCGACGGTCTGGTCGCGCTGGTGAAAGGAGATGCGAAGGTCTTCGACGGAAAGGAGCGGCATGGGGAGCGGGCTCATTGGGTTTTCATGCGCGGATCGACGATATCGCGCAGCACGTCGCCGAGCAGATTAAAAGCGATCACGGTCACGAACATCGCCACGCCCGGCGTCAGCAGCCACCAGAAGTTGAGCATGAAGATTTTGATGTTCTGCGCCTGCGAGAGCATGAGCCCCCACGAGGAGGCGGGCTCGGCGATGCCCAGCCCGAGAAAGCTCAGCGCGGCCTCGCCGAGGATGTAGCCCGGGATGCTGAGCGTGGCCGCGACGAGCAGGTAGGAGGCGAGATTGGGCAGGATGTGGAGGCGAAGGATGCGCAGCGGCGACTGGCCCATGCTCTCCGCCGCGAGCACGAACTGGCGGCGACGCAGGGAAAGCGACATGCCCCGGAGCACGCGGGCCGCGCCCGCCCAGCCGATGAGCGAGAGAATGATCACGATCACCACGAACATCTGGTCCGAGTTGAAACGCGGGGCCAGGACGGAGCGGAGCGCGAGCAGCAGATAGAGCGAGGGTATCGCCATGAGAAATTCGACGCCGCGCATCGCGAAGAAATCGATCCGTCCGCCGAAGTAGCCGCTCAGGCCGCCGACCAGCAGCCCTAGAAAGAGCGTGATGGTGATGCCGACCAGCCCGATGAGCAGCGACACGCGCGAACCGTAGACGAGCCGGGAGAAAACGCAGCGCCCGGTCGAGTCGCTGCCCAGCAGATAAACCTTGGCCGAAGGATCGACGGGCTGGACCAGGTGGCGCTGAAGAGGCAGCAGACCCAGCAGGCGATACTCGAAGCCGGGCGCGAGAAGCCGCAGACGATGATACTCCCCGGTGCGCTCGTAGCGCGGGCCGCTTTTGTCCACCACCCGGTAGTCGGGCACGGCGAGACCTCCGTCGTGCCAGACGATGGGCGTGGGCGGATGGTAGGTATGGGCGAGGTCCTGCGAATTGACCGGCTGGGTGGCGAGGAAGCCCGCGAAAAGCGCGCCGAGGTAAAGCGCGATCAAAACGAACAGCGAGGCGCGGCCCAACGGACGGCGATAGACTTCGAGGAGCAGGGACTTCATGGCGCGGCGGGGCTCACTCTTGGTTTTCCAGCCGGATGCGCGGGTCGGACCACGCGAGGCAGAGATCGGCGACGAGGTTGCCGAGCACCAGCATCACGCAGGAGAGCATGATGGACGCGAGGACCACGAACTGGTCCTCGCGCAGCAGGGCCTGGTAGATGAGGTTGCCCAGTCCGGGGTAGTTCATGACGATCTCGACGATGAGCGCGCCGCTGAGCAGGCCGGAGAACGAGAAGCCGAAGGCGCTGATCAGCGGGTTGAGCGCGTTGCGGAGCACGTGCTTGAACATCACCACGCCCTCGGGGACGCCCTTGGCCCGTGCGGTCTGGACGTATTCCGCCCGGATGGTGTCGAGGAAGTTGGCCCGCATCACGCGCATGAGCCCGGCCACGCCGCCGATGCCGAGCACGAGGGTGGGCAAAATCAAGTGATAGAGCCGGTCGACGAACTGCCCCCCCGCGGAGAGGTAGTCGTATTCGATGGAGGTCGCTCCGCCCACGGGAAACCAGCCGGTCACGGCGGCGAACCAGACCGCGAGCAGGGCGAGAAAAAACTCGGGGATGGAAAGCGCGGCGTAGGCGAGGAAGGAGCTGACGCGGTCGAAGATCGAATCCTTGTAGATCGCCGCGAGCACGCCGAGCGGGATGGCGACAACCCACGCGAACAGCGTGGACGTGAGCGAAAGCAGAAACGTGGAAAAAAGCCGCGAGCCGATCAGATCGGACACCGGCACCTTGAAGCTCCACGAGTAGCCCAGGTTCAGCTGAAGCACGTTGCCCAGCCAGTATCCGTATTGGACATACCAGGGACGATTCAGGCCGAAGTCCGCCTCCAGCTGCTGGATGAGGTCGGCCGGGATGTCCCGCTGCATCTTCATCGGCGTGAGAAAATCGCCGGGCGCGAGCCACATCAGGAGGAAGGCGAGAAGGGTCACCCCGAGCAAAAGCGGGACAAGGGTGAGCAGACGGCGCAGGAGAAAGGCGAGCATGGCGGGGCTTTGGCGCGATTATTCGGGGCGGGCCCAAAAGGACTCGAAATTCCAAAAGACGCCGCCGAGCGGCTTGGGCTGGACGTTCTGCCACCGGCGGCGGACGCCCACGTATTCGTTGGCGGTGACGAGAAAGATCATGGGCTGCTCCTCGGCGAGGATGTCCTGCACCTCGAAGAAGGCGGCGCGCCGCTTGGTCTCGTCGAGTTCGCGGCCGACCTGGCGCATCAATTCGTCGATGCGCGCCTCCCACTTGGTCTGCGGCGACGTCTGCGAGGGCGACCAGAAGTGCAGCCGGCCATCGCTCATCAGGATGTCTTTGGACGAATAAGGATCGGGCGCGCCGCCGCCGAGCCCCAGGAGACAAGCCTCGTAATCGAAGGACTCCGAGGTGCGGCGGATGATGGTGTTGAAGTCGATGAACTGCAGCTCCACGCGAATGCCGAGCGCGGCCATGTCTTCCGCGAAGACGGTCGCCATCTCGGTGCGCAGGTTGCTGTTGTTGTTCGTCATCAGCGAAAACTCCACCGGATTGCCGGCGGAGTCTTGCAGCCGGTCGCCGCGGCGCACGAAACCGGCCTCCGCCAGAAGGTCGCGGGCGCGGTCCAGATCATAGGGATAACGACGGACGTCGGGGTTGAACCAGTTGGCGTTTTTGGGCGACACGTAGCCGTGCAGCGGGCTGGCCCGACCGGCGAAGACGCCGTCCACGATGCCCTGGCGATTGGTGGCGTAGGACACGGCCTGGCGGAAACGCCGGTCTGAAAACCAGCGGCGCTTATGCTCGGGCAAATAAGGGCGGCCTTCGGGGTTGTTGCCGGGCTGAAGGTTGAACCACACGAAGCTGGTCGACGAGGACGGGCCGAGGTCGTGGATGTCGAAATCAAACCGTTCGGCGGCGCGCGAGATCCAGGTGACGTTGTCCGCCTGGATCGACTCGGCGTCGGTCAGGCCGCGGGCGAAGGCCACGTTGCTCGCATTCGAGTCGCCGACGATCCGGGTGATGATGCGCTCGACATAAGGCAGGCGGTTTCCGGCGGAGTCGCGCTTCCAGTAATTCGGGTTGCGGCGAAAGACGATGCGCTCGCCCGGCCGGTAGGATTCGAGAAGGAAGGCGCCCATGCCCACCAACTCCCGGGGATTTTTGATGCCGGTGTTGATGCTCCATGCGTCGAGCAGCGTGCCCTTGTCCACATGGGGCTTAAGGATGTGGCGCGGCAGGATGTCCTGGCCGCCGGCGAAGAGCAGGAAAGGCGCGTAGCGCTGAGGCAGGGTGAAGCGCACTCGGTATTCGCCCAGCGCCTCGGCACGCACCTGCTCGCCCTCGACGAGATGGAAAAAGGCCGGACGGGAGGGAAACTTCAGCTTCGGGCGGCCGGTCTTCTCGTCGACAACGGGCTGGCCGGCGGCGTCGACCTCCTTGGAATAAAGCGCCTCCTCCCAGGTGAACACGACGTCGGCGGCGGTGAAGGGTTCGCCGTCGCTCCACGCCAGCCCCTCGCGCAAATCAAAGGTGTAGCTTAGCCCGTCCTCGGAAATGCTCCACGCGCGGGCGAGGTTGGGGATGATGGCCCCGGACTCGGGATCGAGCCGGGTGAGACCTTCCATGAAGCGACTGATCGCGGCGGTTGACGGACCGTCCTCGGAAATGAGCGGATTGAGGGTGTTGATGTCGCCCGGCTGGGTGGTGACGAATAGCGCCCCGGCCTGGCCGGGCGGACCGGGAACGACCTCGGCCTGCTCCGAAAGCGGCACCACTTTTTCAGGCGCGGGCGGAGCCGGGGGGCGGCCGCAAGCCGCCAGCAACGAGGCGGCGACCAAGGCGAGGTAAACGGGTAAACGTCGGGAAAGAGAAAGCCCCATGGAGCGTGCGTCGGCGCGTAATGAATGGTTAGGACGGCGCGACTCCCGCGAACAGCACGAAATACACCATCGCGGTGTTAGCCTAAAACCAACCCGCGCTCGCGCAGACGCATCCGCCCGAAGAGACGGACAAATGTTGAGCCCGAAAACCGCGATCGGCCGCCAGAAAGCGGCGCGAAGAAGCGTGGAAATCCGCGCGATCCGGCGCGTCTGGCGCGTCCGATCGCGGTCCTCGGGGTAAATTTTGCAGACGGGGAAAACGAGACTGCGTCCCCGCTTTTTCGTTCCAAGAAAGATCAGGTGGTCGCGCCTTGGGGGGCGGCCAGGCGAGATGCGGCGGGAATCGGATCCGGGCCGCCCTTGGCGGAGGAGGCGCGCGGGGGCTGACAACCGCCCCCTCCGACCACCTCGTGCAAAGTCCTCACCGCGACGCCAAGCTTCTCGGCTTGGCTGCGCAGTTCGGCGGCCGAGGCCGCGCCGGTCTCGGCCGCGGCCGCGCCGGTCTGCACAAGCTTGTCGATCTGGTTAACCGCGCCGTTCACCTGAACTATTCCCTTCGATTGTTCCTCGATGGCGCAGGAGATCTGGCGGATCAGGTCGTCGACCTTGCCCGCATGGTCCGTGATGGTGGCGAAGGATTGGAAAACCTGGCCGCCGAGCTCCACGCCGCGACGGGTCTTGCCGATCGAATCCTCGATCCGCGAGGCGGTGTCGCGGGCGGACGAGGCGGAGCGTTGCGCCAGGGCGCGCACCTCCTCGGCCACGACGGCGAACCCGGCCCCGGCCGCGCCAGCTCGCGCGGCCTCGACGGCGGCGTTTAGAGCCAGGATGTTGGTTTGAAAGGCGATCTGATCGATGTCCTTGAGGATGGATTCGATGGCGGTGGACGAGGCTTGGATCTCGTCCATCGCGCGGCGCAACTCCTCGATGCGGGCAGAACCTTCGTTGGCCGCCGCGCGGGCCTCCGAGGCAAGGCGGACGGCGGCGTGCGACTGGTCGTGGTTGGTCTTGGCCAGACTGCCGATCTCGTTGAGCGACGCGCTGGTCTCCTCGAGGGCGGCCGCCTGGGAACAGGCGTCGCGCGAGAGGCTCTCGCTCAGCTCCGAGACCTCCCCCGAGTGGCTGCGGACCAGCGCGGTGACCTGGTCCACCGATTCGGCGACCTCGTGCAGGCGCCTCAGGGCGCGATGCCGGAACAGCCAGCCATAGGCCGCCAGCAGGACAAGCGCCGCCGCGGTGGCCGCGCCCGTCGCGTGCAGCCTGCGGTCGAGGACGGCGCCGTCCGCGGCCTGCGCGGCCTCGATGCGACGGTTGGCCTCGTTGCCGTATTCCTGAAGGCTGCGGAGGAAGGCGTCGTGGGCGGGGCCGGCGACGACGATCAGATGCTCGAAGGCCTGCGAGCTCTGTCCCAGCAGGAAAAACTCGAGCGTCTTTCGCGACGCGTCCTTGAAGGGCTGATACGCCTGCTTCAGGCCGCCGTCCTCGCCGGCCCCTTGCTCGATCCGGGCGAGAATCTCGGCATGGTTTTTGTCGAGCGCGGCGACCGCCGCCTCGATCTCGTCCGGATCCTTCAGCCGGACGGTGTTCGAAAGACGCGCGTTGGTCTGGGACGCTAGCTCGAGCAAGCCGAACAGCGCGTCCTTGCTGGTCTTCAGCTCGGCCAGGGACGAGGCGGACGACTTGCGGGCGCTGGACAACTGGAAATAAAGGCCGAGGCCCACCCCCAGCGTAAGCAAGGTGGAGACGACGACGTAAATCGCCAGCTGCGATGCCAGGCTTGATCGTTTCATGGCCGGAGTCGCCGAGGGCGGGTTCACTCTAGCTTGGAGACCGCGAGGCCGACGACGAGGGAACCGGCCGGCTTGCCCTCCGCCAGGACCGGCACCGCGACCTGGATTTGTTGGAGTCCGCTGGACTCGTCCAGCTCGACCGGGCCCTGCCAAACCTGGCCGGCCATCGGCTGGGTATGCTTGGCGCTGGCGCCGTGGCTCCAGCCGGAGGTCTTGGCGAGGAAGCCGACCTTGAGTCCTTTGGCGTCGTTCACAAAGGCCTCGGCGAGCCAGGCCGCCTTGCGGGTCTTTAGCGCGGCGCCAACTTCGTTGCGGGTGAAGCCGCGAACGAAGGGATCGAGCAAGGTGAGGCTTTTCCACTTTTCCTGCGTCATCTCGCCGTAGGCTGCTGGCAGGGACGCGTTTTGCGCGACCACCGCGCTCACGATAGCGGGATCGGCGGCGAGTTGCTTGATTTCGGGCAGCTTGGCGTCGATGCGCGCCTGCAGCGCGGGATCGAGCCCTTGGGCGCGCGCGAATGCGGAACCGAGAACGAGGGTGAAAAAGGTCAGACGAAGAAGACGTGATGCAAAGGACATGGCGGGTGCGGGGACTGGGGTTGGATGGGGCGTGGTTTGGGAGGGAAGAAACGGAAGTGATCAGAAGATGAGCTGGGCCTGGGCGAGCAGACGGCCTTGGCTGCTCAAAGCCCCGGCGGGATCGCCCAGCACGTAGTTGAGGGAGAACTTCAGGTCGTCTCCCTTGAGAAAATAGGTGAGACCGAGGGTCCAGTTTTCGGACTCGTCGGCCGAGACGCCGGTGTCCGGGTCGTAGGTCTCGTAGCGCAGGCCGGCGCGCAGTTTCTCGGCGAGAATCATGTAGCCCACGTGCGCGGACCAGCCGTCGGCGGTGGTGTCGGCTCCGCTCGCCGGGTTGGAAGTCAAAGACAGCCACTCGACGGCGCCGTCGAAACGGCCGGACTTGAACTGGACGTCGAAACCGTAGCCGTCGCGCTGCACGGCGGAGGCGCCCGCGGAGTCGTCGGAGCCGAAGACGTTGGCGCCGGCCGAGACGGTGAGCGCCTTGGTCTTCAGCGGCACGCCGGCGACGCGGCCCACGGTGAGAAAGTTCTCGTTGTCGTTGCCGCCGTTGTTGACCCGATTGCCGTTGAAGGCTCCGACGGAATAGGAAAGCCGCTCGTCGAGGAAATCGCCGACGACCATCGCGCCGATCTGCCGGGAAAGGGTCAGGCGGTCGTTGGGCAGGGAACGTTCGATGAAGGGGTTCTTGGTGTCGGAGATGAGCTGCTCGTAGCCGTAGGGCGTCTTGAACTGGCCCACCTGCACGGTGGCGAAATCGAACTTTTTCCAGCGCATGAACAAATCCGTGAGCTGCGCGCGATAGTCGACGTTGGCCGACATGTTGCCGTTGCCGAACTCGGACTGGAACGTGAAGTCGAAGTGCTCGGCGAAGGCGCCCTTCACGGTGAGACGCGCGCGCCGAACCAGGAAGCGGTCGTTGACGGGAAAGCGGCTGTCCGGCGCGTCGCCGGTCTCGGCCTGCATCTGCATGTAGCCCCCGATCGACAGCTTCTTCTCCTTGCCGGCGGGAGCCAGGACCGGATCCGCCTGCTTTTTGACGACGGAGTCGAGCTGCTGGCGCAAGACGGCGTTTTCGGAGGCGAGAGCGCCGAGCCGCGCCTCCATTTCGGCGAGCCGTTCCTCGACGGTGGCGGGAGCGGCGAAGCAGGGCACGGCGAGAAGAACCAAGCCGGTGGACTTTAGCGTTTTCATGCGGGGTAGGCAGGGGTGCATAAGTGCAAATGCTCATCGGCACAGAATCGCCGCGGTTTAGCCCGAAAATCCGCCCGCGCGGTAAACTCGCCGCGCCGCGCTTGCCTGGGCCGGCGAGCGCTGGTCTGTTCGCCGCTCCCGATGATCGGCGTTTTTGATTCAGGCTTTGGCGGGCTGACCGTGCTCTCCGCGCTGCTGCGCGAATTGCCCGCCTATGACTATCTGTATCTGGCCGACAGCGCCCGGGCGCCCTACGGGGCAAGAAGCGCCGAGGTGGTCAACGAGTTCACCTTGGAGGCGGTGGAGTGGCTCTTCGACCAAGGCTGCCCGCTGGTCGTCCTCGCCTGCAACACCGCCTCGGCCCGCGCGCTGCGAAACATCCAGCAACTCCACCTCCCCCTCCGCCAGCCGGATCGCCGCGTGCTGGGCGTGGTGCGACCCTCCGTGGAGGCCCTGGCCGGAATTCCCGTCGGAACCGTCGCGATACCGGACCGGACGCCGCCGTCGGAGTCCGAGGGTCTCGTGGCGGTGCTGGGCACGGAGGCGACCATCGCTTCGGATTCCTATGGGATCGAGCTTCGCAAACTCGCCCCGCGCCTGCGTCTCGTCCAACAGGCCTGCCCGCTTTGGGCGCCCTTGGTCGAGGCCGGCGAAATCGAGGGACCGGGCGCGGACTATTTTCTCCGCCAGGGCTTGGAACGCATGCGCGAGACGTCGGCCGGACAATGGCCCAGCCGGATTCTGCTTGGCTGCACCCACTACCCGCTGCTTTTGCCGGCGCTCCGGCGCCTCGTGCCGCAAACCACGGAGCTGATGGACCAAGGCGAGCTGGTCGCCAGCCGCCTGGCCGATTGGCTGCTTCGCCATCCCGACCAGGAGCGAAAGCTCGGCCGCGGCGGCGCACGCCGCTTCGCGACCACGGACGACCCCGCATGGTTTTCGGAACGAGGGGAAAAATTGCTCGGCGCGGACATAAAGGCGGAACGTTTGCGCCTCCGGCCCCGCTAAGGGCTCATCCCCAACCACGGGCCCGAAAGCCGATAAGGATTTTCCTCGGCCTCGGCGCGCAAAAAACAGGCAGGCCGCCTCAAGAAAAGGCCGGGGGAGCCGATGGGGAAAACGTCGGGCAACTCAGCCAATATCCATGGCTTGGCGTTATGCCCGACAAACAAATCCCGAGCCCTTCATGAACCTCAACGTAAACCAAAAAGTGGCGTTTCTCGCCGCCACCGCCGGACTCTTGTTAGGTTCATTCGCGTGGGTGGTTCACCACCAGTTTTCTCTTCTTCGCGAACGCAACGAAGCGGTCTTCACCACCTTCAAAGGACTGAGCAACCACCAGCTCGCGGACATGATGCACGACGCCCTGCGCGGGGACGTGCTCAACGCCCTGCTGCAAGCCAAGCGCGGCGACGCGGAAGGCCTGAAACAAACGCTCGCGGAGACGCGGGAGCACATCGACACCTTCAAAAAAACGCTCGCCGACAACTCGGCGCTGCCGCTGCCAGCCCCCGTTCTTGCCGCGCTCGGCGACGTGCAGACCCCGCTGCAAGCCTACTTCGAGTCGGCCGAGAATCTGGTGAGACAGGCCGCCGTCGATCCCGCGGCCGCGGAGCTTGGTCTGGCCGCGTTTCGCGCCGCGTTTTCCAACCTGGAGAAATCCATGGGCGAAATCTCCGACGTTTTCGACCATGAGGCCGGGCGGATCGACGAGGCCGCGGCCGATGCCGTAAAACGATTTCAAACCCTGATTTTCGGCGCCGCCGCCGTTTCGCTCGCCCTGATCGCCATCTTGGCCGTGGCCGTGGCGCGCAGCATCCCCCGCCCCTTTGCCGCAGTGATCGATAACCTGGCCGGCGTTTCCGAAGGCAATCTCGCCGGTTCCCGGCACGTCTCCTCCGCGAGCAAGACCCTCGCCGAGGGCGCGAGCAGCCAAGCCGCGGCCTTGGAGGAGGTTTCCGCCACCCTTGAGGAGCTCGCCGGCATGACTCGCCGCAACGCCGAGAACGTCCGCTCCGGCAAAATCTCCGCGAACGCCGCCCGCGCCGCGGCGGAGGCGGGCGAGACGGAAATGCGCGGCATGCTGGAAACCATGGAGGCACTGCGCCGCTCCTCCCAGGACACCACCAAGATCGTGAAGACGATCGACGAGATCGCTTTTCAAACCAGCATCCTAGCGCTCAACGCCGCGGTGGAGGCGGCCCGGGCGGGCGAGGCCGGAGCCGGCTTCGCCATCGTGGCCGACGAGGTCAGGACGCTGGCGCACCGCTCCGCGGTCGCCGCCAAGGAAACGGCGGAGAAAATCGAGCAAGCCTCCCGCCAGAGCGCGCAAGGAGCCGAATTCACCACCCGCGTGGCCGCCGGACTGTCGGAAATCGCGTCGCGCGTGCGCGAGGTCGACGGCCTGATGGCCGAACTGGCCACCGCCTCGCAGGAACAAAGCACCGGCATCAGCCAGATAAGCACCACCATCTCGGAGATCGACAAGGTCACCCAGACCAACGCGGCCAGCGCGGAGGAGACCTCCTCGGCCGCCGTGGAGCTGAACGCCCAGTCGGAGGAATTGCGCACGCTCGCACTCCGCCTCAGCCGGCTGGTGGGCGGCGGAGTCAAGGATACGCCGGACGCCGGCGCCGCCTGAGCCCGAAACGGCCCGCGCGCCGCCTCCTCCCGCGGCCCGCCGCGGCTTTTGACCTTGCCGCGCGCCCGCGCCCGGCGGCAGAACCCGCGGCCCTTTTATGCAGACGCGGAAGATTCCCCTCGACCAGATCGACATCCACGGCGGCACGCAGACCCGCGTGAAGACCAACGAGGAGGCGATCGAGAGCTACGCCGAGGAGATGAACGACGGCACGATTTTCCCGCCCATCACCCTCTTCTTCGACGGCGCCACCCACTGGCTCGCCGACGGCTTTCATCGCTACCTCGCCGCCAAACGCATCGGAGCGCCCGCGATCGAAGCCGAGGTGAAGGCCGGCGGACGGGTCGACGCGCTGCGCCACGCCCTCGGCGCCAACGCGACCAACGGCGTCTACCGGACCAACGCCGACAAGCGCAACGCGGCCGCCATCGCGCTCGAGGAGTGGCCCGGCCTGGCCAATCCCGTGCTAGCCGAGATCTGCCGCGTCTCCAACGACCTCGTGCGCAACTGCCGCAAGGAGCTGGAGCAGGCGGGCAAGATCGAGCGCCCCCGCCGCGTCGTCGGCCGCGACGGCAAGGAATATCCCGCCGAGGTGGAGCGCGAACTCGGCGAGCAAACCGACGAAAAGGCCGTGCATCGCTCCGCCGGCGGCGCGGGAGGCGGCGAAGGGGGTGGCGGCGGCCGCCCCTCGAGCAAGGGCGACGGCGGCGCGCCCGGCGGCACCAACGTCGAGCTGGAGCGCGAGGCCCGCGCCATGATGCACCGCGGCGACATGAATCCCTTCGAGCTGCGCAGGCTCATGAACGTGACCGCCCACGACTACGCCACGACGGTGGTCAACCTGCTCAACACCATGCCGCCCTCCGCGCCCAAGCGGAACGAGGGTCTGTTGCGCATCAAGCGCTTCATCGAACGCGTCCTCGCCGGCGAGATTCAGCTCGGCGCCGAGGCGCAATGGTCCGGCGGAGCCGCGCCCGCGCCGGATCGTTCAACGGGAATCGATGATGACGAACCCGGTCCGGAAGACGCGGAGCCGGAACCCGACGCCGCGGAGGAGCAGGATCCGGAAGGCGAGGATTGAGGGCGGGCCGGCGCGGCGCCGGTTCACCACACCCGCGCCCAGAGCAGCTTGAGGTAGCGGCTTTCGAGACAGTTCGAGTAGACCGGGTGGTCCGCGCCGGCGCCGGTGCGGTCGAGGAACTGGAGGCGGCGGTTGAGGCGGTGCGCGGCCTTGATCACATGCTCCTCGAAATCCTCCCAGCTCAGCAGGCCGGAGCAGGAGCAGGTGACGAAGATGCCGCCCGGTTTCACGAGCTGGAGCGCGAGCTGGTTCAGGTCCTCGTATTTGCGCCGCCCCTCGGCGTTGCCCGCGGCCTCGCGGGTGAAGATCAGCTTCGGCGGATCGAGCACCACGACGTCCCACTTCTCCCCGTTGGTCGCCATCTGGCGCGCGTAGGCGAAGGCGTCGGTATGGACAAACTTGATACGCGCCTGGTTCAGGTTGGCGTTGCGCTTCGCCATGGCGACGGCCGCCTCGTCGAGGTCCACCGCGGTCACGTCCTCGGCGCCGCCGTTGACCTTGGCGTTGAGCGAGAACCCCGCGCTGTAGCAGCAAAGGTCGAGCATGCGCGCCCCCCTGGTGAATTTCGCGAGCATGCGGCGGTTCTCGCGCTGGTCGCAGAAAAAGCCGGTCTTGTGCCCCTCGGCGAAGTCCACCTCGTAGCGCACGCCGTGCTCGCGGATCTTCACCCGGTCGGGCGCGGCGGCGTTGGTCTC
>JAIXVY010000531.1 GCA_027482505.1 Opitutaceae bacterium
GTCCACCCATGCCGCCAGCGCCGCGGGCAAGGCCTGCCGCTCGCGGGTGGCCGAGGAGATGCAGACGTGTTCGGTGCGAGCCACCGCGGCGCGTTTTTCCCCCGACGCCGAGCCCGGAGCGGGCAACTTCCAGAGGGCGAACTCAAGGGCGAAGGAGTTTTCCGAGAGCCGGCGCGGCGTCACCTCGACGCGGATTTTTTCGCCGCAGGCGAGCGGCCGAAGATAGGACGCCTCGCTCTTGGCGATAGGCACGATAACGCCGTGGTCGGAGAAAAACGTGGCCAAAGGCAATCCGGCCGTCGCGAGCGCCTCCTCGTAGGCCTCATGGCAGATCGCGAGGTAGCGCGCGAAAAAAACGATGCCGGCCGCGTCGGTGTCGGAGAAGCGGATGGTGCGGGCATAGGCGAAGGGCATGGGCGTGGTTTAGCGAAGCCAGCCCGATGTCCAAGGTTCAATGCGCGGTCGTTTTGCGTCCTTGCGTCGGACCCGGCCGGAGGCCTGATTGTCGCCGCCCCGCCTCTACTCCCATGTGGACCCTGCCCAACCTGCTCACGCTTTCGCGCCTGCCCCTGATGTTTGCGATCGTGGCCTTGATGTATGCCGGGTGGACGGGCGCGGCCACCTTGGCGTTCTGGCTCTTCATCGCCGCCGCGATAAGCGACTGGCTGGACGGCGCCATCGCCCGCAAACGCGGCATCGTTTCGAATTTCGGCAAGTTCATGGACGCCTTGACCGACAAGGTGCTCGTCATCGGCCTCATGGTCGCCTTCGTCGAGCAACAGGTCATCCCTCTGCCGTGGGTTTTGATCACGCTTTGCCGCGAGTTTCTCGTTTCGGGCATGCGCATGGTGGCCGCGGCCAAGGGCGTGGTGGTGCCGGCCGACAGCGGAGGCAAAACCAAGACCGTTTCGCAAATGCTCGCCATCGGCTGCCTGCTCGCCTCGCCCATGTTGGAGGATGACGTGGCCGCCTGGTCGGGCTGGCCGGTGCACGAAATCTCGGCCTGGGTGCACAAGGTGGGCCTCGCGGGCTTTATCATCGGGACTTTCCTCGCGGTCTGGTCCGGCTACCGCTACCTGCGCCGCAACTGGAGCCTTTTCACCGAATGAGCAGCGGCAAGCCGCACTGGCTGAAATCCTTGCCCACGCCGCGCGTGGTGTCGCTGGCCACGCTCGGGCCCATCGGCCGGGTGCGTCGCGGTCCGGGCACGGCGGGGGCCCTCGCCGGCCTGGTTTATTTCGCCGCGTTTTTTTCCTTCCTGCCCGCGGCGCATGCCTGGTGGTTGACCATCGTGCTGAGCATTCCGGCGCTCTGGTTTGCGGTCGCGATCTGCGGCGAGGCGGAAATCAGGCTCGGGCAGCGCGATCCAGGCGGGGTCGTTTTGGATGAGTTTGTCGTCATGCCTCTTTGTTTCATCGGCTGGCAGACCTTGCCCGCCGCCTGGACCGGAGAGGCGCGCTGGGCGCTTTTTCTCGCCGGCTTCGGTTTGTTTCGGGTCTTTGATATCGCCAAGCCGCTGGGGATTTCGCGCCTGCAAGATCTGCCTGGCGGCCGCGGCGTGGTGGCGGACGACGTGGCGGCCGCCCTGGCAAGCTGCGCCACGCTCCACGCCGCCGGCCATCTGGCCGAGCTGGCTGGCTGGTGCTGACCTCCGTGGGCCGACGGGAGGCGAGAGTGCTCGCGGTTGGACGCTTGTCTCGCTGGCAAATTCACCGGCTTCGCGCGCATCAAGAAAATCCGGCGTGGGCTTCGTCCCGATTGCGACGCGGAGCGGCAGAGCCGGCGCTTCGATCAGGCTTTCGGGCTCCGCGGGTTTTTCTTGGGCGAAAGGTCCGGCGGACCAGGCGGGTTGGGTAGTCTTGCCAGCACATCGCGGAGCAACAACTGGCCGGTAAGTCTTCCCGCGACTTTATGACAGAGGCCTATGAGCTGTTGCATTTCCGGAGACTCAAGCGGCAGTTCGTGAAGCTTTTTTTGGAGTTCACGGATCAGCTTAACTTGTTCGTCCAGACAAGCGGACCCTTCGTTCGTCGCCGCGAGGGACTGGCTCGGCGAGGGTGTGGCGGAGTTGGAATCAGGCGGGTTAATGCCGCATAAGAGATGCGGGAGGCCTCTAGCGTGTGGAGTCCTAAACCACTAGGAGCCAAAGTATTTTGGACTTGGTATTGGTAACTATCCGAGGCCTAAAACGGATTCTCCGTGGCGATGAACTCCCAGGGTAATCCGAAGCGCTCGGCGGCCGCGGCGGCCAGGGCGCGCACGCCGTGCACCTCGGTGGCGTAATGGCCGCAGCAATACAGATTGAGCCCGTGCTCCTCCGCGAAATTATACCACTCCTCGCGCAGCTCGCCGGTGACCAGCGTGTCCGCGCCAAGGCCGGGCAGCTCCGGCACCGCGCTGTTTCCGCTGCCGCTGCAAAAAGCCACGCGTCCGGGACTCGCCGAGCCGTGCTCGACCGCCACCACCCTGGGGTAAAGCCGCTCCAGGGCTGCGCGCAGCTCGGCGCGCCCGCCGGTGTAGGGCGCGATCCAGCCCACCGGCTCGCTGCCTGGCGGGGACAAAAAGGGTGTCTCCGGCGTCAGGCCAAGCTGGCGGGCGAGCAGCGCATTGTTGCCAAGCTCCGGGTGGCCGTCGAGCGGCAGATGGCAGGAATAGACGGCGAGGTTGGCTTGGATGGCGGTGGCGAAGCGCGCGTAGTGCGCGCCCGTCATTGGCTGGGGCGCAGTCCAGTAGAGTCCGTGGTGGACGATGAGAAAATCGACGCCCGCCGCGGCGGCGCGCGCGAAGGGCACGCGCCCGGCGTCCACCGCCGCGCCTATCTTGGTGACGCGGCCGTTGTTTTCCAGCTGAAGCCCGTTTAGCGCGTTGGGGTGGTCCTTCCAGGCGGAACGACGGGTGGATTGATCGCAGAAGGCGACGAGATCGGCGAGAGTCGGCATGCGTGACCGAGCAAGACCGCCTTGCTTACGACGGCAAGCCGCGCGAATCGCACCCCGAAGCCGATGGACGAACGGTCTGTCGCGTTGACGGTCGGGGACGAGGGCTTTCAAGTCCGCCGAATGCACTCCTCCTTGCGCGTCAATCTAGGCGAACGCAGCTACGATCTCTTTTTCGGATCGGGTCTTGCCGGCTCCATCCGGGCGCGGATCGACGAGCTGCGCGCCGCGGGTCGCAAGGTGGCGCTCGTCACCGACGCCAACCTCGCCGCCACCCAGGGCGCCGCCCTTGATGCGCTCTCGGGCGATTGCCCGCGTCTCGTGTTGCCGGCGGGAGAGGGCACCAAATGCGTGCGCGAGCTCGGGCGGGTGTGGGATTTTCTGGCCGAGAACCGGCTGGATCGCGGCTCGCAGCTGGTCGCGGTCGGCGGCGGCGTTATCGGCGACCTCGCCGGGTTCGCCGCGGCCAGCTATTTGCGCGGCATACCGTTCATTCAAGTGCCGACGACCCTCCTGGCGATGGTCGACAGCTCGGTGGGCGGAAAGACCGGCATCAACCTCGACGCGGGCAAAAACCTCGTCGGCGCCTTTCACCAGCCGGGCGCGGTTTACGTAGACACCGCGCTGCTGGCCACGCTGCCCGCGCGCGAGTTTGCCGCCGGCATGGCGGAGGTGATCAAATACGGCCTGCTGGGCGACGCGGAGCTGTTCGCCCGGCTGGAGCGCGAGCCCCTGACCCTGCGCAGCCCCGATCTGGCCGAGGTGGTGCGCCGCTGCTGCGCGACCAAGGCCCGCATCGTGGAGGCCGACGAGCGTGAGACCGCGGCCGAGGGCGGCCGGGCGCTGCTCAACCTCGGCCATACTTTCGGCCACGCCATCGAGCAAGTCACCGGCTACGGGGTCTACCTGCATGGCGAAGCCGTCGCGGTGGGCCTTTGCGCGGCCGCGCGCCTCTCGCAAAAGCTGGGCTTTATCGGCGCGGGCGACGTGAACCGGGTGGACGCCGTGGTGGCGGCCCACGCCTTGCCGACGCGCCTGCGCGAACCGCTGCCCCTCGCCGCGCTCACCGCCGCCATGGCGCGCGACAAGAAGGTGCGCGCCGGCGGCCTGCGTTTCGTCGTGCTGAAGGCCCTGGGCGATTCCGCCACGCAGGGTGGCGTCGAGCCAGCGCTGGCCGAGGCGGCTTTCCGCGAGGTCGGCGCGGCTTGAAGCGCGCGGCCCCGCGCCGCATCCAGGCGGGTTCGCTCTGCGCGGATGGCGCGATTTTTAGGATTCAGCCCGGGCGGTATTCACCCTTTGATCCTTCGCCGTGGCCGCCATCGACGAAGGCATCGTTCGGGAATATTTTGAGCAAAACGGCTTTTTCGTGCGCCAGGTGCGCAAGCATGCCGTGCAGGCGCGAAAGAAAACCAGCGACGAGGAGATCGACCTCGTCGTCTACAACCCCTCCTGGATTCGCGACGGGCGCAGGCCGGATTTTTTCCTCTTCGCGACCGAGTTGCCCTATCTGCATCGCGCGGTGGTGTCGGTGAAGCCCTGGCACACGGACGTTTTCACCCCTGGCATTCTGAAGAGTTCGCCCGAGATCTTCCGTTTTTTGGAGGAGGAGGTGCAGCGCAAGGCCATCCGGTTTTTTCCTCCCGAGGAAGGCGAGGAGACCGGGCGCGCCGAGGAGTTCGCGAAAATCCTCGTGCTGCCGGCGCTGCCCACCCAGGAGCCTTTTCGCGGGCAGAGCGTGGAATTGCTCAAGGCGCGCGGCGTGGATGGCATCATCTCATTCCGCGCCATCCTCGCCGACCTGATCGAAAAGGTGGAGGTCAACCGCAGCTATCGGAAGAGCGACACGCTCGAGGTGCTGCGCATTCTCAAAAACTACGATCTTCTTCGCGATCCTCAGTTGGATCTGCTGCCGTCGCGTTCCGTGCGCTGAGCGCGCGCGTGAATCTGACGCGAAGATTCGCCCTCGCTTGAGCCGACGGCGAGGGCGTCCGACTGTCACCGAGTTTTTTTATCCAATCCCACGCCACGTCCGCCACTTCGCGCATGAGCGCCAATTCCAACACCACATCGCGTCCCGCCGGTTTTCTTTTCGCCACCTTCAGGGGCGAGGAGACTCCGCTTTCCGAGCAGGTTTACCTCGCGCTCAGCCTAGATGGGCGGCGCTGGCGCGCGCTGAACGGCGGCGAGCCGGTTTTGGTCAACGAATCCGGGGAACGGGGAGTGCGCGATCCCTTCCTGCTGCGCGCCGCGGGCGGTGGTAAGTATTACCTCATCGGCACCGATCTTTCCATCAACCGAAACCCGGACTGGACCCGCGCGGTGCGCGCCGGAAGCCGTTCCATCGTGGTTTGGGAATCGGAGGACCTGGTGCGCTGGTCGCCGCCGCGTCTCGTCGAGGTCGCCCCGGCCGACGCCGGCTGCGCCTGGGCGCCCGAGGCGGTGCTCGACGCGCGCACCGGCGAGTATCTCGTGTTTTGGGCCTCGACCACAGGACGCGACGCGTTTGCCAAGCACAGGATTTGGGCGGCGCGCACGCGCGATTTCCGCGAGTTTTCCGCGCCCTTTGTCTATATCGAGGGCGAGGCTCCGGTGATCGACACGACCATCGTCCACGACGGCCGCGCCTATTTCCGGTTCACCAAGGACGAGAAGCACAAGTCGGTGACCTTGCAGACCAGTCCCGCGCTCGAAGGCGAATGGCGCGAAGTCGAAAACTTCACCCTGCGCGGCATGGTCGGCTACGAGGGGCCGCAGTGCTATCTCATCGAGCCCGCCTCCCTGAACCGGCCGCCGGTGTGGGGCCTGATCGTGGACCACTACATGGCCAGGCGAGGCTACCAGCCCTACGTGACCGGCGATCTGGCGTCGGGCCGCTTCGACCCTGCGGAGGGCTTTCATTTTCCTTTTCCCTTTCGGCACGGCTCCGTGCTGCCGCTCGATTCCGACGAAACCTCCCGCTTGATCGCCGCGCACCCGGACGCGGGGCCGGACAATGTGATCTAAACGCGCGCGCGGTCCGGTTCCTGGCCTGGCCCGGCGGGTCGTGGCCGCAATGGGGCACGGCCCGCGCCACCAATCGGGGCTTCCCTGCGCGGCGCGGACGGTGTTCGACTGTCGCATCCAATGATCCATCCCACCGCCATCATCGAACCCGGCGCGCAACTCGGCGCGGACTGTGAAATCATGGCCCATGCGGTCGTGACCCGCCACGCCATCCTCGGCGACCGGGTCGCGGTGTATCCCGGCGCGGTGGTCGGCGGAGACCCGCAGTTTTTGAAGTTCGACCGCCGCACGCCTAGCTTCGCGCGGGTGGGCGAGGGGACCGTGATTCGCGAAAACGCGACGATCAATCGCTCCATCCACGAGGGGCAGTCGACCGTCGTGGGCGCGCGCTGCTTCCTCATGGCGGGCTCTCATGCCGGGCACGATTGCGTGCTGTCCGACGACGTGGTGCTGGCCAACAACGCCATGCTCGCCGGCCACGTGGGCGTGGGCGCCTTCACCTTCGTCGGCGGCGGCGCGGGCATCCACCAGTTTGTGCGGATCGGCGAAGGCGTGATGATAGGCGGGCTATCTCGCATCACGCGCGACCTCGCGCCCTTCACCATCGTGGCCGAGCGCGACGAGGTGAGCGGCCTCAATCTCGTGGGGCTGAAGCGCCGAGGTTTTCCGCGCGAGACCGTTCGCGAGCTCAAGGAGGCCTACCGCTCGGTGTATTTGAAAAATGGCGACATTCGTCGCCTCTCCGCCGACGCGCTGGCCTCGGGCGCCTTCGCCTCCGCCGAGGCGGCGCGCTTCCTGGCGTTTTTCGCCGAGGGCAAGCGCGGCTTCGCTCGGCCCGCGCGGCGCGGCGCGGCCGAGGAGGGCGAGGCGAGGTCCGAGACATGAGCGCGGAGCCCGCCAGACTCGCCTTCACCTGCGGCGACCCCGCCGGCGTGGGCCCGGAGATCATCGCGGCGTGGCTGCTCGACGCCGCGCCGGCCGAGGTCGCGTCCGTGGAGATCCACGGGCCGGCGCGCTGGCTCGCCGCGCTCCCTCGGGCGGGATGTTTTGTCGCGCGGCCCGCCGGGCCGGCGGATTATGCCGCGACGCCCGGCAAGCCCGACGACGACGGGGCGCGGGTGGCCGACGCCGCCTTGCGCGCCGCGGCCAGGGCGGCGCGCGAGGGGCGGGTGGCCGGCGTCGTCACCGGCCCCGTGGCCAAGAGCCGCATGGCCCGCGTCGGGTGGAATTTCCCCGGGCAAACCGAGTTTTTCGCCGCGGAGTGGGGCGGCGAACCGGTCATGGCTTTCGCGGGCGGACGCCTGCGCGTCGTGCTTGCCACCTGGCATATTCCCCTCGCCGCGGTGCCCGCGGCCGTGACCGCGCCGGTGCTCGAGCGTGCGGCCGCGGCGGCGGTCGAACTGTGCCGGGCCGACGAGGCCCGCGCCGGCTCCGCGCCTCGCATCGCGGTCTGCGGACTCAATCCCCATGCCGGCGAAGACGGCCTGCTCGGCTACGAGGAGCGCGAGTCCATCGATCCCATTCTGGATCGCCTGCGTGCGCGGTTTCCCGGTCTGTCGCGCACCCTGCCGGGCGACACGGTTTTCGGCCGCCAACTGCGGGGCGACTTCGACGCGGTGGTGGCGCTTTATCACGACCAGGGGCTGGCCCCGCTCAAGACGCTCGAATTCGATCAGGCGGTGAACATCACCCTCGGTCTGCCTTGGGTGCGCACCAGTCCCGACCACGGCACGGGGTTCGATATAGCGGGGCGCGGCGTCGCCTCCGCCGCCAGTTTCACCA
>JAIXVY010000245.1 GCA_027482505.1 Opitutaceae bacterium
CAAATCGCCGCCATGCCCGGCCCGGTTAACCTCTCCTTGGTTCGGCGCGAGCCTCCAGTCCGCTGCGGTCAGATGCAGACGATAGTCAACCACCGCGGGCCACACCAACACTTGGCGGGCGAGATCGGACGCCACCACCTTGTGCAAAAATCCAAAGGGGAAAAGCGATCCGGTCGAGCGCAACTGCACGCTCAGCCGGCCGCGGCGCGCGACTTTGAACGCCCACTCCAACCGGATCTTCGCGCCTGGATCGAGCCGGATGCCCAGGTGGCGTCGCTCGGCCTCCGAACCGGCCGCCAGATCGAACCACAGACCGTAGGTCGGAAGGAGTTTCTTGGAGTTGCGCAACTCCAGGACCGCGGTCTGCGTCTGCCCCGCGCGCCACGGACCGGCCGCGTGCAAGCGCCAGGCCACTCCGCGCAAGTTCAGCCAGGAAAGCACCCCGCTCAGAATCAGGCAGGAAAGCAGGAGCGAGAGCGTGATGAACAAGATGTTGTTGGCGGTGTTGTAGGCCGCCGTGCCGATGCCGAGGGAGACGGCGATCAGCAGCACGCCGGTGAGCGTGGGCGTGATGCGATGGCCGCGCGGCGGGAAAAGCAGGGTCCAGAGCAAAGCTCGCCAGCGACGCTCGCGCCTGCTCCGCGAAGAGGCCCATGGCCCCTGCCATTCGGTCGCGCCGGGAACAGCGGCTTCCGAGGCTAAAGGCGCGGTTTCCGCCAAGACGGAGACCGCCACGGGGCCCGACTCCCGAACGGGCGAAATGGTCATGGCCGCCATGATAGGCCCGCAAGGATCGCGCTCAGGCCGGGACGGACACCGCGGACATGATGCGCTTGAGCGCGGCCGCCACCAGGCGCCGCTCCTCCATCCCGTCGGCAGCGGGGCGCACCAGCGTGAGGCGATGGGCGAGCACCGGTCCCGCCAGCGCCTGGACATCCTCCGGCACCACGAAGTCGCGACCCTCAAGGAGAGCGCGGGCCTGCGCGGCGTGCTTTAGCGCGAGTCCTCCGCGCACCGACACACCCGCGCGAAACTCGGCCTCGGTGCGGGTCGCCGCGACCAGACGAAGGATGTAGTCGAGAACCGTGTCCTCGATGAAAACATGCACCGCCAGGGTTTGAAGCTGGAGTATGTCTGAGCGCGTAACGACCGCGTCCAAAGCGATGGCATCGTAGCCGTGGCGGGCGCTGCGCAGGATTTCCAATTCGTCAGCGGGCTGGGGATAGCCCATGTGCAGGCGCATCAGGAAACGGTCCATCTGACTCTCCGGCAGGGGAAAAGTGCCTTCGTAATCGACGGGGTTTTGAGTGGCGAAAACGAGAAACGGCGAGCCGACCGAGTGCGCCTGGCCGTCGACCGTGACCTTGCCGCGGTCCATGACCTCCAGAAGAGAGGACTGGGTCTTCGGCGTGGCGCGGTTGATCTCGTCAGCCAAGACAATGTTCGCGAACACCGGCCCTTTTTTGAAGACGAACTCCTTGATCGTCTCGTCGTAGATCGCCACGCCGGTGACGTCGCTGGGCAGCAGATCGCTGGTGAACTGGATGCGCGAGAACGCGCAGTCCATGGAGCGAGCGAGCGCGTAGGCCAGGGTGGTCTTGCCGACGCCGGGCAGATCCTCGATGAGGACGTGGCCGCCGGCCACGAGCGCGGTCAGCACATTGTCCACCACCGTGTCCTTGCCCTTGATGCTGGCGCGCATGCAGGTCCTGAGCTTTTGCAGGGTTTCGCGGGCGGCCGTCACCTGCGGGGCGGAGAAAAAGTCGCTCATGAAAGGGGGATTGCCGACAGCATGACCTGCCTGCGGCTTGCGTCAACGAGCCGAGTGAGGTCGGCCCGTTAAATCGCGCGATCCGGACGCGCGGTCCCCACCGCTCAATCCGAGCGGGGCGGAGGTCCGTCCCGCTCCTGGTCCGCGCCGGGCGGCTTGGGAGCGGGTTCGCGGCTCTCGCGATCGCCGCCCTCGCCGCGACGACGCTGACGCTCCTCCATGATGGCCTTCATCCGGGCCTTCTGGGCCTCCTTCAGCGCAACGAATTTCTCTCGTTGCGCGGGCGTGAGCTCGGCGGAGACGGCGGCCTCCATAGTCTCGATCACCGCGCCGGACTGGCGCATGCTTTCGCGCCGCAGAACGCGAAGCTCGTCGCTCGCGCTTTTGATCAAAGGCTCTATGGCGACGCGCTGCGCCTCGGTCAGCTCAAGTTCGGCGGTCAATCGCCGCATCATGTGCGGCCCAAAGCCGTCCGCGCCCATGCCGGAGGAACGCGGCGGCGAGGAAAGCCGCTTGGCGCCCACCGCCCCCACCACCACGCCGCAGGCGAAGATGCCCACGATCAGAAGCGAGACCTTGAGGGTGCGGTTCATGAGGCCTGAACGACCGCGAGGTAATCGCCCACCGGGTCGAGGTAGGCGTCCGCCGCGGCATCGGTGGAGCGAGCCTCGGCCATGGCGGGCAGAGTGCCCCAAACGGCAAAGCCCAGCGCGCAGGCGCAAGCCAGACCAAGGGCGCGAGCCGCGAGCCGTTCGAAACCGGAGCCAAAGAAGCCGCCCGCGCCGGCGGCGCGCACGCCGGACCGGGCGACCACGCGGGTCGCGAAACCAGGGGGCGCGCTAAACACGCCGGAGCCCGGCGAAGCCGGGGCGCGGCGGGCAGCCGCGACGAGGCGAGACCAAGACAGGTGGTGGCGTTCGTTCATGTGCGCTCCTTTTTGCTGAGTTGTTGAAAGAGTTTTTGCAATTTTCTCCGCGCACGAAAGGCCCGGACTTTTATCAAGGTGGTATTCCAGCCGGTGAGCTCCCGAATCTCGATCAGGGTCTTTTGCTCCAAGTCCAGCAGCTGAAGAACCATGCGATCCTGGGGCGCGAGCTGATCGAGGAGCTTGTGCACCAGCTCGTGGGCGGCGAGCGCGTCGGCGGTGTCGGCAGCATCCTCGCGGGTCAGCACGGCGTCCAATGTGTCGGCCTCGGTCTCGGAAAGATCGGCCCAGCGCAGCTCAGGACGGCGCATCTGCGAGCGAAGCGCGTCGATGCAGGTCGTCACCGCGATTCGCGACACCCAGTGCGCGAGCGGCACCTGCCCCTGATATTGGTCGAGACGGGAAAACATTTTTAGGAAGATCTCCTGGGCAAGGTCCTCCTCGCCGCCGCGGCGCGGCAGGCGGGCCCGGACGATGCGAATGACCTGCGGGTAAAGATGATCGACCAAGAGCCGGGCGGCCTGCTGGTCGCCGGCGCGGACCCGCGCCAGCCAGCCGTCGACGTCGGGCGGCGGATCGTCGGCGTCAGAGGTCGAAGGCATGGTTCGAGTGAGCGGAGTGCATGCACAAAATTCAAGACGTCGCCTCGGCCGGGCGGTTACCAAAATCCCGCCTTCGGCGCGCCCTTGACTCCGAAGGCGCCCGCGGGCTTGCTGAAAGACGGATGCAACGCATCGCCCAGGCGCTTCGACTTAGCTAGACGCACGATCCGCGAGACCGCGCGAGCGGTTGATTGTGCGTCATTTCTCCGCCCGACTCTCCCCTTCCGCGCCGGCCGACGAGCCGGTTTGAGCGCAAGACCGTTCTCCCTTTTTCATCCCACCACGTCCGATTTATCCGCCATGTCCTTTTCGCCCGCCGGCAAATATCTGCCCTTTCCTCCCGTCCGCCTCCCAGACCGCCAGTGGCCCGACCGCGTCCACGAGCGCGCCCCCGTCTGGTGCTCCGTCGACCTCCGCGACGGCAACCAGGCCCTCGCCCAGCCCATGAGCGTCGAGGAAAAGCTCGAATATTTCGAACTGCTCGTCCGCGTCGGCTTCAAGCAGATCGAGGTCGGCTTCCCCTCCGCCTCGCAGATCGAGTTCGATTTCTGCCGCCGCCTGATCGAGGAGAAACGCGTCCCAGAAGGCGTATCCCTCCAAATCCTCTGCCAGTGCCGCGAGGACTTGATCGTCCGCTCGCTCGAGGCCCTGCGCGGCGCGAAGAACATCATCTTCCATCTCTACAACTCCACTTCGCCCAAGCAGCGCGAATACGTGTTCGGCGCCTCCCGCGCCGACATCAAGGGCATCGCCGTCCGCGGCATCGAGCTCCTCAAAAAACACATGGGCCCGCTCGTGGCCGAGGGCTCGCGCATCCAGCTCGAGTATTCGCCGGAGAGCTTCACCAGCACCGAGCTGGATTTCGCCCTCGAAGTCTGCGAGGCCGTGACCGACGTCTGGCAGCCGACGGCGGACAACAAAATCATCCTCAACCTCCCCGCCACGGTCGAATACGCGACGCCCAACGTTCACGCCGACCAGATAGAGTGGATGTGCCGCCACCTCACCCGCCGCGCGCTCACCCTCGTTTCGCTCCATACCCACAATGATCGCGGCACCGGCGTGGCCGCCACCGAGCTCGCCCTGCTCGCCGGGGCGGACCGCGTCGAAGGAACCCTCTTCGGCAATGGAGAACGCACCGGCAACCTCGACATCGTCACCGTCGCCCTGAACCTCCACACCCACGGCATCGAGACAGGCTTGGATTTCTCCAACCTGCCGCACATCCGCGAGGTCTACGAGCGCTGCACCCGCATGGAGGTGCCGCCCCGCCAGCCCTACGCCGGCGATCTCGTGTTCACCGCGTTCAGCGGCTCGCATCAGGACGCGATCAAAAAGTCGTGGCCTCACCAAAAGCCCGGCCGCCCTTGGGACGTCATCTACATTCCGGTCGATCCTCACGACCTCGGCCGCACCTACAAGGCCATCATCCGCATCAATTCCCAATCGGGCAAAGGCGGCGTCGCCTACATTCTCGAAACCGAGTTCGGCTACTCCCTGCCCAAACTCATGCACAAGGAGATCGGCAAGCTCATCAACGATATCGCCGACCAGCGCGGCACCGAGCTCACCCCCGACGAGATCCTCGCCGCCTTCCAGCGCGAATACCTCGAACAACCCGCCGCCTCCGTCGCGCTCAAAGAGTTCCGCACCACCGAGCGCGGCGCGCAGGTCAGCTGCGAGGCCGATCTCGTCGTGCGCGGCGAGGCCATCCGGCTCGCCGGCCAGGGCAACGGCCCCATCGACGCCTTTATCCGCGGTCTGGCCGCCACCGGCCGCATCCCCGCCTGCGACGTGCAAAGCTACAGCGAACACTCGCTCGGCAGCGGCGCGGAGGCCCGCGCCGTCAGCTACATTCAGCTCAAACTGGCCGATGGTCGCAGCCTCTTCGGGGCCGGCGTGGACACCAACATCGAGGTAGCATCCATCCGCGCCATTATCAGCGCCCTCAACCGCGCCCTGGGCTGAAGCCACAATGCAACTCACCCGTTTAGGAGAAGTTGCATTCTTGACAAACCAGACCAGACCAAGTCTGGTCTGGTCATGAAGTCGATCAATATCCAAGCTGCCAAAACCCACCTGTCGCGCCTCGTTGAAGAGGCCGTGGCCGGCGAGGAAATCGTCCTCGCCAAGGCCGGAAAGCCCCTGGTCAGGCTCGTTCCTTACGCGCCCGCCAAGGCAGCCCGCGTAGGCGGTCAATTGGCCGGGCGCATCTGGGTAGCTCCCGACTGCTGGTCCTCCGACGAAGACCCGTTCGCGGATTCGCTCGAAGCGCCGTTCCCGGGCCTCGCGCCTGCCCTCGTCGCGGCCGAAGACCAGACCACCTACGATACGCCCAAGTCCTGAGTTTCTTTGCCGATGCGCCTGCTTCTCGATTCCCACGTCGTCATTTGGTGGCTCGAAAACCCTTCCGAGCTCATCCCTGCCGCGCGAGCAGCCATAGCCAACCCGGCGAACGAGGCCTACGTGAGCGCGGCTTCGGTCTGGGAAATCGGACTCAAAACCGCGAAAGGCAAACTGCGCATCGCGGCGGAGTTCCCCACCCTGCTCAGAAGCGACGGTTTCGTCGATTTGCCCATCCACGTCCGCCACGCCGAACGCACCTTGGCGCTGCCGCCCCACCATGGCGATCCGTTCGACCGCATGCTGATCGCGCAGGCCTTGGAGGAAAACCTCACCCTCGTCTCACGCGACCGCTGGATTTCCGCCTACGGCGTTCCGCATCTCGCGGCCTGAGCACCCAAGCTTAGCCCGGCACAAGTCCGCGAGCGTCGCGTCCCTCACGCCCGATCCACGCGCCGGAAGAGCCAAAGCCCCGCGGCGGCGTAGGCAAGCGGCGGCGCCCATACCCACAGTTCGGGCCGCAGCGCCGGACTGCGCTCCAACATGCCGGTGAGCGCGGAAAGGAAGTAATAGCCCAACACCAGCGCCACCGCGATGCCCAGATTGGCGGACGTCTCTTTGCGCGAGACTTTGATGCCCAAGGGCACCGCCACGAAAGCAAAGGCCAGCACCGCCAGACTCGCGGCCGCCTTTTCATTCAACGCCATCACCACGCGCGTCAGCTCGAGACGCTCGGCCGCGCTGGCCGCCACGCCTTTGGCCGCGAGCTCAGCCTTCCGCGCCATGAGTTGGCCGTAGGTCATCCAGTTGATCTTCTGCCCCAGCTTCATTTGCCGAAACACGCCATCCAGCCTCAACTCGACTGTCATCGACTCTGAAGTGCCCACCGGCTGGGGTTTGGAAAAATCCTCCGGACGCTTCTCGTTGCGCGTCTCCACGCTGACCTCGCGCAGAGTCAGAACCATCCGGTTGTCCATCTCGCGAAACTCGACCGTTCCCGTCTTGGCGCGCAAAACGCCGATCACGCGTTTTTGTGCGTCCGTCCGCCAGAGCCAGAGATCGCGCAGTTCGGGCCCGCTGCGCTCGCCCACGTAAACCACC
>JAIXVY010000125.1 GCA_027482505.1 Opitutaceae bacterium
GAGATTGTCGAGGAGGAACTCGGCCGGGAACGTATTGTTGGCGTGGATACCGCCGACCTTGGCGGCGGCGACGATGACGGCGTCGGGCTTTTCCGCCGCGTAGAAGGCGCGGACCGCGGCGGTGTCCATGAGGTCAAGCTCGCGGCGGGTGCGCAGGACGAGGGACACGCCGGGCTGGGCGGAGAAGCGGCGCACGAGGGCGGAACCGACCATGCCTTGGTGTCCGGCGATGTGGAGTTTCATGCGGGAGAAAAACGGAGTGACGGAGAGGACGGAAAGGGCCCGCGGAACACACGGACGACACGGAAACAGACAAAACGAGCCGAAGAGCGGCCCACGAAACACCCGAAAAGACACGAAAGAACGGGTCGTTCTTTTCGTGTGATTCCGTGCGTTTCGCGGGCTATCTCCTCCGACGGTTTGTTCTTTCCGTGTTTTCCGTGTGTTCCGTGGGCTTAAAAAATCAGTGGCCGGTGCTCAGCCGAGCCGGGGCAGCTTGGCGATCTGGGCCTCGCGCTCGGCCAGCTTGAGGTCGTGCTCGGTCATGATCTTAACGAGGTCCTTGAAGCGAACCTTGGGCTCCCAGTTGAGCTGCTTCTTGGCCTTGGCGGGGTCGCCGATGAGGAGCTCGACCTCGGCGGGGCGCTCGTAGCGGGCGTCGTATTTGACGTATTTCTCCCAATCGAGGCCGAGCAGGCCGAAGCATTCCTGGCAGAACTCGCGGACGGTGTGGGTCTCGTTGGTGGCCACGACATAGTCGTCGGGTTTGTCCTGCTGGAGCATCAGCCACATCATCTCGACGTATTCCTTGGCGTAGCCCCAGTCGCGCTTGGAATCGATGTTGCCCAGATAGAGGGCGTCTTGGAGGCCGAGTTTGATGCGAGTGGCGGCGCGGGTGATCTTGCGGGTGACGAAGGTCTCGCCGCGGCGCTCGGACTCGTGGTTGAAGAGGATGCCGTTGGAGGCGTGGAGGCCGTAGCTCTCGCGGTAATTCACCGTGAGCCAGTAGGCGTAGACCTTGGCGCAGGCGTAGGGCGAACGGGGCCAGAAAGGCGTTTTCTCCGTCTGCGGCACTTCCTGAACCTTGCCAAACATCTCGGAGGAAGAGGCTTGGTAGAAACGAACCTTGTTAACGAGACCCGCCTCGCGGATCGCCTCCAAGATGCGGAGAGCGCCAAGACCGTCGACGTCGCCGGTGTATTCGGGGATGTCGAAGGAAACGCGGACGTGGGACTGGGCGCCGAGGTTGTAGATCTCGTCGGGTTTGAGGTCGTAGAGCAGCTTCACCATCTGCACCGAGTCGGCGAGGTCGCCGTAGTGCAGGAAGAGGCGGGCTTTGTCGAAGTGCGGGTCCTGATAGATGTGATCGATGCGAGAGGTGTTGAACGTGGAGGCGCGGCGGACGATGCCGTGGACCTCGTAGCCCTTGGCGAGGAGGAGTTCGGCGAGATAGGAACCATCTTGACCGGTAATGCCGGTGATAAGCGCTTTTTTCATGAGAATAAGAAGGCGAACAGGTTGCGCATCAGCTCAGCCCCATAACAAGCTGACTTTTATTGCATTTTATATCTAATATTGACCATAAAAAGGCGACCTTCGGCGAGCTTGCCCACCGAGAAAGCCCCGCCCAAGGTGAAGCGAATGAAGGTGGTGTTATTAGCGGCCCAATCGGTGGATGGGTGGATCACGCGCCATGAAATGGCGGGCGACGCCTTTACCTCGGAGGCGGACAAAAAGCATTTCTTGGCCGAGCTGCGGGCCTGCGACGCCTGTGTGATGGGAGGCACCACCTACGAGCTTTCCAAAGACCGTTTGCGCCCGCAGGCCCTGCCCGGCTTGCGTCGCATGGTGTGGACGCGGAATCCCGAGGCGCGGACGGCGGAGACGATTCCCGGCGTGCTGGAATTCACCGCGGAAAAACCGTCCCGGATCATGGCCCGGCTGCGGGAGGAGGGCCGCCAACGCTGCGCCCTGCTCGGCGGCGGCCAGGTCAATGCCGCTTGGCTGGAGGCCGGCTTGGTGGACGAGGTGATTTTGACCGTGGAATCGAGGCTGTTCGGGCGCGGCACGCCCCTGGCCGGCAACGTCCCGCTGGATGTGCGCTTGGAGTTAATCGAGGCGCGAGCGCTTGCGGCCGGGGGGCCGGTGCTGCTGCGTTACCGGGTCCTTTCATGAACGACCGCGCCAAATTCTGGAGCCGCCGAGCGGGCGGCTTTTTCCTCACCATCCTCTCGCTATGCGCCTTGGGCGGTTTGCTGGGCGCGTTGATTTTTCCCGTCGCCGGCCGCTGGGGCGGTTCGGAGAAAACCTACTCGGAACTCGTGGTCGCGGGGGTGAAAAGCGGCGCCTTCATCTGCATGGTCTGGGCTCCCGGCGTGGCCTTGGTCCGCGAATTCATGCGCGGCGCTAAGGAACGCGGTGGCGACCGGGCGGCGCGGGGCGAATCCGCGCCGGTCAGAGGCGACGGTTAAAAGCCTTTCGGCCGCGGGGCGCGGCCCGGGAGTTGCTAGGCAAGGGCGAGCACCCATGCGCACCTTGCCCTTGTCCACTGATCGATCCACCGCCGGCGTGGACTTATGCGAATCGGATGAAGCGTCGTTTTGGCCATGGTTTAGCTGGCCCGACTTTTCAAATTGGCCCGAGAAACCGGCGACCGTGGTGGTGCTGCCCATCGTCGGCTTTGCCGACTGGGGCCTGGGGCACGCCTACGACCTAGAAGAGACCCTGGCCCTGCCCATTCTGAGGCAGGCCTCCGTCCTTTTTGGCGAGACGCGTCCGCGCCGCCTGCTCGTGTTGCCCCCGTTGCGCTTTTCGAGCGGTTCCGCGCCAGGCTGCGCGTTCGCCGTCGAGCCTCCCCTCACCCACCGCTTCATCGAGGAAATCGTGTCCGGCGTGGCCGAGGCCGGCTTCTCCCGCGTGGTGCTCTACAACGCGAGCCCTTGGAACGAGGAGTTGATCGACGTCGCCGCGCGCGACCTGCGCGTAACTCGAGGCCTCCAGATGTTCTGCATCAATCTCAGCGCGCTAGGCTTTGATCTTCACCCTGCGCGCAGCCGCACCCGTCGCGAGGCGCAGACGCTGGCCACGTGGCTGACCGGCATGGAGCCGGAGCCGCCCATGTCGGAGGACCGCCCCGATGAAAAAAACTGGCCGGAGGAGGAAACCGTGAGCCAGCTCGCGGCGCCGGCGTCCTCGCTGGCCGAAGCCGCCCTTCTCGGGCCTGCCCTCTTGGAGCGCGCCGGAAAACGTCTCGCCTCGCTTCTCGGCGAAATAGCGTCCCGTCCCGCCCTGGCCAACGGGGGAAAAATCCGCGCCCTGCGGGCCTGACCGTTCGGCGCGACTTAGCCCGTCCGCATGTCCACCGCCTATCGCCACCGCTGCCTGACCGCGCGCACCCCGCGCCAGATTCAAGCGCTGCCAGACAAGGCCTGGGCGCCGGTGATTCTGCCCACCGGAGCCATCGAACAGCACGGTCCTCACCTGCCCGTGGCCGTCGACTCCCTGCTCGGCCAGACCTGGGCTCGAGGCATCGCGGAGCGCTTGGACGGAGAGGTGTCCGCCTACTTCGCGCCGCCGATCACCGTGGGCAAAAGCAACGAGCACGCGGGCTTTCCAGGCACCTTGATGATTTCGCGCGACTCGCTCCGCGCGCAGATACTCGCGGTGGCGGAGCAAATCGCGGCCTGGGGCTTTCGCTCCCTCCTCGTTCTCAACACCCACGGCGGCAACACCGCCGTCATCCAGACCACGCTGCGCGAGATTCGCGCTCGCCCCGGCCTGCGCTGCGACCTGCTGCGCGGCGCGCATTGTCCCGACCTTTCCGCGCAGGAAAACACCTGGGGCTTCCACGCCGGCGAATTCGAAACCTCGCTCCTCCTTGCGGAGGCGCCTGGCCTGGTGCAGATGGAAAAAGCCCGGCTTCGCTACGCGGGCCGGATCGACGACCCGGGCGAACTCCGCCCGGAATTCGCCCCCGCCACGTTCGCCTGGATCTCGCAGGACCTGACGCCGGACGGCACGATGGGCGACGCGCCCGCCGCCTCCGCGGAAAAAGGCCGGCGCTGGCGAGACGCCATCACCGCCGCGCAGGTGGCCTTCCTCGCCAAATGGTGCGCGGACATGCGAGGATTTGTAGTTAAATAGTAACTACAATTTTCTGTTTTTCGGAACCGAACGCGGGGGCGGGTTTTCATCAGGCCGAAAAGCCCGTGGCTTGATCATCGGCGGGCGCACATGAGCCGCCAAATCGTCCGCGAGACAAACGCACCCCGCCGGGAGACCCGACGCGAAATCCGGCCAATACCCTTCTTGGAAGCACGTTGGCAAGGGAGGGCATGCCGTAAGAAAAAGCCCGTCGCGTGACGCCACCATGGCGGGCTTAAATCCACGGCGACAACACAGTCCGCCGAAGCGGGAGAGTTCACAGAAAAAGGGCCAAATCGTAACGCGCGCGCCATGGGTTCGTAACAAGCGACGCGCTTAATCTGCGCGCCCAAAGGCGAAGCAGTCGAGGGCGACACCCGCAACACGCTCCCAGCCTCATCACAATTCCATATGAAACACACCAAAACCCTCGCTACCGCCTTGGCCACGGCAGCTCTCGTCCAGTTCGCCTCCGCCCAGACCACCACGTGGAACGCGGGCGACCTCATCGTCGGCTTCCGCTCCACCGACGCCGCCGAGACCAGCAGCTTCCACATCAACGTCGGCTCCGTCTTCACCGTTCGCGACGGCGGCTCCTTCTCAGTCAACATCAACAGCCAGCTCACCTCCCTCTTCGGCTCCGACTGGTTCACCGCCGGCAACGTCTACTTCGGCGCCGTCACCTCCGCCTACGCGACCAACACCACCGACACCGTCGCCCCCAACGGCGACCCCGGCCGCACCTCCTACTTCACCCAAGCCACCTCCACGATCGGCTTTGATGGCGACACCGCCGACACGCTCAGCTCGGCCAACCGCTCCACCATCAACACCCAGATCCTCTCCCTGATCA
>JAIXVY010000154.1 GCA_027482505.1 Opitutaceae bacterium
GAGGAGCTTTTCCGGCCCGTGGCGCCAGCCCGCGTCGAAGTGGAAAACCTGCCCGCGCGCGTGCACGCCGGCGTCGGTGCGCCCGCTGCCGTGGATGCGGGTGTCGGCCTGGAACAGCTCGGCCAGCCGCCGCTCGATGTGGTCCTGGACGGCGTTCTTGTCCGGCTGCGCCTGCCACCCGGAAAACGCCGTGCCATCGTAGGCGACCAGGCACTTCCAACGTTGGGTTTCTCCATTCATGGCAGCAATTAACCGCAGATTTCGCAGATGAGCGCAGATACCAAACCAGAAATGTCTTTATCTGCGTTTATCTGCGAAATCTGCGGTCAAAGCTCCGGCTCCGGCGCCGCGGTGAGCCCCGGCGGGAAACGTTGATCGAGGTAGTCCTGCAAAATCACCGCCGCCGCGCGCGAATCTATGATGCCCTTGCCGCGGATTTCGCGGAGCTGCTTTTGGTTCATGCCGCTCTCGACGATGTGCGACGTCAGCCGCTCGTCCACCAGATGCACGGGCAGGCCGAACTCCGCGCGCAGCTCTTCGGCGAGAGCTTGCGCTTCCTTGGCCTTGAAGCCTTCGGTGCCGTCCATGTTCAAGGGTAGCCCGAGCACGATTTCCTGAATGCGTCGCGTCTTCACCACCTCGGCCAGCGCGCGCCGCCGCGCCGCCGGATCGGCGTCAACAAGCGCGGGGATCGGCGTGGCCACGCCGAGCTCGTCGCCCGTCGCCAGACCGATGCGTCGCGTGCCGTAGTCGATGCCGAGGAAGCGCATCGCCTCACAGCAGCTTCGCCGCGCGCTTGTGCGTAGCCACTTTCGCGAGCAGGGCCTTGATGTCCTGCGCCCTGGCCTTGGGCATAACCAGCGTCGCGTCGGCCGTGTGCACGACCACGAGATCGCTCACGCCGAGCAGCGTCACCACGTGGCCCTTTTCGGAGAACACGATGTTGCCCGCCGCCTGCTCGACCAGCACGTCGCCGCGCGCCACGTTGCCGGACGCGTCGGGCGTGAAATGCTTGGCCACCGCCGGCCACGCGCCGACGTCGTCCCAGTCGAAGCTCGCGGGAATGGTCACGACGTTGGCGGACTTTTCCAGCAACGCGTAGTCGACCGAGATTCGGGTGAGAGTCGGGTAGATTTTCTTCAACGTGGCCGCGAGCGGACGCTTCTTCTTCAGCGCGGCGCGGATCTTCGCCAGCCCGGCGTCGAGCTCGGGCGCATGCGCGGCAAAGGCCGCCTCCACCACCGGCACGCTCCAGATGAACATGCCCGCGTTCCACACGTAGTCGCCGGACTTCAAATACTGCTGCGCGACTTCGAGCTTCGGCTTTTCGACGAAACGCTTCACGTCGAAGACGACCTTGGCCGCCTTGCCTTCGCCCACGCGGCCCCACTCGCCGCCGCGCTGGATGTAGCCGAAACCCGTCGCCGGTTCGGTCGGCGGAATGCCGATCGTGACCATGACCTCCGCCGCGCCCGCCGCCGCGAAGGCGGCCTTCAGGTCGACTTGGTAGGCCTTGGTGTCGTGGATGACGTGGTCGGCCGGCAGCACCGCGAACACGCCCCGCGGATCGCGCGCGCCGACCAGCGCCGCCGCGAGGCCGACCGCCGCGGCGGTGTCGCGCCCGACCGGCTCGGCCACGACGTTCGCGGCCGGGATGAGGCCGCGGCACACCTTGGCTACCTCGCGCGCCTGCACGGCGCTGGTGATGACGAAGGTGTTTTTCGCCGGCACGATCTTCTTCACCCGCGCCAGGGTCTGCGCGAGCAAGGGCGTGTCGCCCACCACCGGCAGCAGGTGCTTGGGCCGGGCGGCGCGGCTTTGTGGCCAGAAACGCTCCCCTTTTCCACCGGCGATGATCACCACGTAGGGCTCGGCGGAGCTGAAACTTGGGCGGGCGGACTTTGCTTTAGCCATAAAATGCAACTCTACGACGCAAGGCTCCATACCGTGCAACGCCGCAGTTGCGCCCGGGCCGGTCGCCCGCACTTTCCCGGGCATGATGACTCCCTCCGCTTCCGGCTCCGCCGACGTTCCGCTTGAGATCACCGTCGAGGAGACTCGCGACCTCCTCGCCGCCCGCCCCGATGACACCGTGCTCGTGGACGTGCGCGAGCCTTTCGAGCACCAGACCGCCCGCATCGAGGGCGCGGAATTCATCCCGATGCGCCAGATTCCCGAGCAAGTCGGCTCCCCCACCCTGCCCAAGGACAAGCACCTGCTCATCCACTGCCACCACGGCGGCCGCAGTCTGCGCGTCACCGAGTATCTGCGCGCCCAAGGCTATCCCCGCGTCACCAACGTCGCCGGCGGCATCCACGCCTGGTCGCAGCGCATAGATCCTTCCGTGCCGGTCTACTGACCGCGCACCGCGCGCCCGCCGCGCTTTCCTTTTCCGCGTTCCGCGGCTTTGTTCAACGTCTCCATCCCTTTCCCATGTCCACTCCCGCCGTTCCCTCCGCCCCCGCCACCGCGCCGATTCCCGTGATCGTGCTCACCGGCTTTCTCGGCGCCGGCAAGACCACCCTCCTCAACCGCATCCTCACCGAGCAGCACGGCAAAAAACTCGCCGTCATCGAGAACGAGTTCGGCGAGGTCGGCATCGACAACCAGCTCGTCATCCAGAGCGACGAGGAGCTCTTCGAGATGAACAACGGCTGCATCTGCTGCTCCGTGCGCGGAGACCTCATCCGCATCCTCGGCCGCCTCATGAAGCGCAAGGACCGCCTCGACGGCATTCTCATCGAGACCACCGGCCTCGCCGACCCCGGCCCCGTCGCGCAGACCTTTTTCACCGACGACGAGATGAAGACCGCCTATCGCCTCGAGGGCATCGTCACCGTGGTCGACGCCAAGCACGTCGCGCAGCACTTCGACACCTCGCCCGAGGTGAAAAAGCAGATCGGTTTCGCCGACCTCCTCGTGCTCAACAAGAGCGACCTCGTGGCCCCCGCCGAGCTCGACGCGCTCGAGGCCCGCATCCGCCGCATGAACGGCGCCGCCAAGCTCGCCCGCGCCGTCAACGCCGACATCCCGCTCGACCAGATCTTCAACCTGGGCGGCTTCAACCTCTCCCGCGCCACCGAGCTCGATCCCAAATTCATGCAGCCGAGCTACCCCTTCGAGTGGGCCGGCGCCTACGCCCTGCCCGCCGGCGAGCACGAACTCGTCATCGGCCACGGTCACGACGGCTGCTGCGGCCACGATCACGGGCACGAGGGTTGCGACCATGACCATGGCCACGACGAAGAGGGTCACGACCACGCGCACGGCCACCACCACCACGGTCCCGCCGGCACGCTCGACATCGCCGTCATGCCGGTGAAGTCCCTCTCCGAAGCCGACATCGCCGCCGCGCGCGACGCCGCCGTGCTCGTCTTCTCCGACTGGGAAAACAACGTGAAACCCGGCGAGGCCTTCGCCCCGGGCGGCACGCTTCAGCGCCTGCACATCGGCGACCATGGTCACGCCCACTTCAAGATCAAGGTCCCCGCGCCCGGCCTCTACCTCGTGTTCGAGGCCTGCGGCCACCATCCGCTTCACATTCACGTGATGGGCGAGGTCGTCCGCCCCGGCTGGCAGCAGGATTTCGAGCACACCCACTCGCACGACGCCGACGTATCCAGCGTGGGAATACGCCACTCGGGCGACATCGACGGCAAGCGCCTCAACGACTGGATCGGCGTGCTCCTCAAGGAAAAGGGCAACGACATCTACCGCTGCAAGGGCGTGCTCGCGGTCAAGGGCGCCCCGAACCGCCTGGTTTTCCAGGGCGTGCACATGCTTTTCGACGCCAAGTTCGACCGCCCCTGGGGCAAGGACGCGCGCGAGAACACCCTCGTCTTCATCGGCAAGAACCTTGACCGCGAGAAGCTAACCGAGGCCTTCAAGGCCTGCCTGGCCTGAGGCCCGGAGTTTTTAACCGCGGATCACGCGGATCAGCGCGGATCAAACCGCCCCCCCAAAAAACAGACCTCGGATAGCACGGATTTTCACGATTAACACAGGACATATCCGTGTTCATCCGTGGAATTCGTGGTTAAAAAATCCGCGACCATCCGCGCCATCCGCGGTTAAAAAACAAAAGCCCCGTCCTCGCGGACGGGGCTTTGCATGGAGAGCGTTTTCTCCGCGGCGCCTTAGGCGACGCGTTCCACCACGAGGGGCGGGGGCGTCGGGCGCTTGGGGGCGAGACGATAGGCGTCCTTGAAGTAGTTGAGCGCCTGCTCGAGCTTCGACTCGTCGTTGTAGTGGATCATCATGAGCGGCTCGCCCTGCTTCACCTGGGTGCCGACCTTCTTGATTTCGGAGACGCCGACCGCGAAATCGATCTTCTCGCCGGGCTTCTCGACGCCGGCGCCGAGGATGTGAACGCCGCGGGCGATCATGGCCGCGTTGATGGTGTGCACGTAGCCGCGCTTGGGGGCAGGCAGTTTGCGGATGTATTTCGCCTTCGGGAACTTCTCCGGATCATCGATGTAGGAGGGGTCGCCGCCCTGGGCCTTGACGAGCTCCTTGAGCTTCTCGAGCGCGGTGCCGTCGGTGAGGTGGCGCTCGACGGTCTGCTTGGCCGAAA
>JAIXVY010000357.1 GCA_027482505.1 Opitutaceae bacterium
GATGTCCACGATGGACATCATCAAGCACTACGGCGGCAACCCCGCCAACTTCCTCGACGTCGGCGGCGGCGCCTCGAAGGAGAAGGTCGTCGCGGCCTTCAAGATCATCCTCGGCGACGCCAACGTGAAGGGCATCTTCGTGAACATCTTCGGCGGCATCATGGACTGCAACGTGATCGCCGAGGGCATCGTCGAGGCCGTGAAGGAAGTCGGCCTCAAGCTCCCCCTCGTCGTCCGCCTCGAGGGCAACAACGTCGCGAAGGGCAAAGAGACCCTCGCCCAGTCCGGCCTCGCCCTCGTCTCCGGCGACACCATGGCCGACGCCGCCCAGAAGATCGTCAAACTCGTCGCCTAAAAAACGGATTTGCCCACGGAACACACGGAAAACACGGAACCCGAACCACCGTTTTTCTTCCGTGTTTTCCGTGTGTTCCGTGGGCCCAAAAAACTTAAAATAAAATGAGCATCCTGATCACTCCCGCGACGAAGATCCTCGTCCAAGGCATCACCGGCGCCTTCGGCGCCAAGCACGCCCAGCTCTCCCTCGACTACGGCACCCAGCTCGTCGCCGGCGTCACCCCCGGCAAGGGCGGCCAGTTCTTCGAGCACGGCGCCCACAAGGTTCCCATCTTCAACTCCGTGGCCGAAGCCGCCGCCGCCACCGGCGCCACCGTCTCCGCCATCTACGTGCCGCCCCCCTTCGCGGGCGACGCCATCCTCGAGTGCGTCGACGCCGGCCTCGACCTCGCCGTCTGCATCACCGAGGGCATTCCGATCAAGGACATGATCCGCGTGAAGCGCGCCATCGCCGGCAAGAAGACCCGCCTTATCGGCCCCAACTGCCCCGGTCTCGTAACCCCCGGCACCGGCGAAGGCTCCAAGGGCGGTTGCCGCATCGGCATCGCCCCCGGCTACATTCACAAGAAGGGCCACGTCGGCATCGTCTCCCGCTCCGGCACCCTCACCTACGAGGCCGTCTTCCAGATCACCTCCAAGGGCCTCGGCCAGTCCACCGCCGTCGGCATCGGCGGCGACCCGGTCAACGGCACCAGCCACCTCGACGTCATCAAGCTCTTCAACGAGGACCCCGACACCAAGGGCATCATCCTCATCGGCGAGATCGGCGGCAACGCCGAGGTCGAGGCCGCCCGCTGGATCAAGGACAACTGCAAGAAACCCGTCGCGGGCTTCATCGCCGGCGCCACCGCCCCCGCCGGCCGCCGCATGGGCCACGCCGGCGCCATCGTCGGCGGAGCCGAGGACACCGCCGCCGCCAAGATCGCTGTCTTCCAGGAGTGCGGCATCGAGGTCGCCGCCACCCCCACCGACATGGCCGACGCCCTCCTCCGCGCCGCCCAGAAAAAAGGCGTCTCCCTCGCCTGAGCGAGTTCGCCTCGAGATCTCCTGCTCTCGCTTCCAGCCCGACCCGCCCCCCGGCGCGTCGGGCTTTTTTGCGCCCCCGCATCCCCCAAGATTACACTCCCCATTCAGGTATTTAACGCAGAGCCGCGGAGTCGCAGAGAGAGACGCCAAGGGGTTGGCGGAAGGCATTCAGTGAAGCCGTCACGCGAGCATCCCCCTGGCGCTTTGCCCCAATTTCATCAGAGCACCGGCCTCCGCCCTGCGTCATTCCGTCTTCCGTCGTTCCGTCCTCAGGCTTCAGATTTCAGATATCACATTTCCGTCGCTCCGCCCTCCGTCTTCAGGTCTCAGGTTTCAGGCCTCAAATCTCCGCCCCCCCGCCGCTCCGTCGCTCCCCCGGCCTTCGCAATGCCGCATTGTCCCCGCCCCGCCGCCGCGGCAACCTGAGCGCGATGCCAGCCCCTACCCCGCCGGACGCGTCGCCCGTCCCCCCTTCTCGCTCCGGCCTCGCCCGCCGGTCGCTGCTCGCCGGCTTCCTCGCCCTCTGGACCGCCTTCGTCGCCGTCTCCGCGTATCAATGGATCCACTACGCGCCGGGCGACGACCATCCGCCCGCCGTCCGCGTCGGCCTTTCCCTCTTCTTCCTCGCCGGCCCGCTGTGGGCCCTCGCCCGCCGCCTTCGCGGCCTGCGCCGGCCCCTCCCGCCCTCGCTCCCGGCCTCCGCCGCGCTCGCCGCCGGCGTCGTCGTTTTTCTCGCCTGGCTCGCGCACGACGATGAGACTTGGCGCCACGCGGGACGCCATCCCGCGCTGCGCAACGACTTCCCCGAGGCCGCCGCCACCCACGCCCTCACCCTTCGGTTCAATGAGACGCCGCGCGGCGTGCTCTACTCCACCCTGCCCGACACCAAACTCGTCCCGCCCCCGACCGAACCCGGGGAGAAAAACGACGCGAAGTGGGCCGAGTTCCTCGCCCAAAACGGCCCCGCCATCGATCGACTCTGGACCGATTCCGCCCCCCTGCTGGCCTGGATCGGCGAACTCGCCGCCGCCCCCGCCCTCGGAGACCTCACCGCGGACTACCGTTCGCCCATTCCTCGCTTTCAGCCCCTGCGCCTGGCCGGCCAAATATCCTGCGCCCGCGCCCTGCGGCTCGCCGCCCAAGGCCGCCGCGACGAAGCCGTGGACGCCATCCTCCCCGTATACATCGCCGCGCAAAAACTCGAGCCGCACGCGCGCACCCTCGTGCGCCGCATGATCGCCATCGCGCTCCGCCGCCAGGCGCAGGGCGCGCTCGCGCGCATCCTCGACGCCGGCGACATCTCGCCCTCCACCCGCGCCCGCCTCGCCGCCGCTCTCGCCCCCCGCGCCGACGCCGACGAACAAGCCCGCCTCCTCATCCGCTGCGAATACGAGATGCTCGGCCCCATGATAGTCCATCTTCAGCCGGCCGACGCCGAGGCCTTCGCGCCGAAACCCTCCTCCGCCCGCCGCCTCGCCGGCGTTCTTCTGGGCCCCATCCGGGACCTGGTTTACAACCCGGTCCTCACCGCCAACCAGATTGGCGACCATTTCCAAGCCATGGGCGACTCCGCCGCCCGTCGCGACGCCGCTGCCGTCACGAAAAGCAGCCAGGCCTTTTTCCAAGACCCCGGCCTCGCCATGCCGGGCAAAAACTATGCCGGTCGCCGGCTAATGGCCTTGGCGATCCCCGCCTTTGGCAAAGTCGTCGACACTTACTGGAAAGCCGACGACCAACGCGCCGCCCTCCTCCAACGCGTATCCCCATAGCCCCCCTCCGCCGTTCCGCCCTCCGGCTTCCGCCCTCCGGCCTTCTGCTTTCCGTCGTTTCGGCCTCCGCCCCCCGTCGCTCCACCGCTCCGGCCTCAGGTTCCAGGTTTCAAGTCTCAGGTCTCAAATCTCCACCTCCGGCTTCCGCTGCTCCGCCGTTCACCGCCCGCTATCGTAATCCTCGACCGAGGCGACCACGCCGCCGGCGAAGTTCACCACATAGGCCACCGCCGCGCCGCGCCCTCCCGTGCTAAGGCCCACCCCGCCCCCCATGCC
>JAIXVY010000421.1 GCA_027482505.1 Opitutaceae bacterium
ATGGGAGGGTTCGGGGGAAGCGGGATAAGGAAAAGAGCGGATAGGAACCGTTTCGGGCGGAAAGGTTCCCTGCGAAGCGCGGAAGAGTCGCGCCAACGGACGAATTGTGGCTGCGCGGATTTTCAAGCGCGAACCTTCGCGCGGCCGCGGCGACGCCTACTTGATGAGGTAGCGAACGGCGGCGAAGTAGCCTTCCAGGCCCAGGCCGGTGATGACCGCGACGCAAACCGGCGCGGTGAGCGATTTGTGGCGAAAGTCTTCGCGCTTGTAGATATTGGAAATGTGCACTTCGACCGCGCGCAGGCCGCTGCCGGCGAGGGCGTCGCGCAGGGCCACGCTGGTGTGGGTGAGGGCGGCTCCGTTGATGACCACGCCGTCTATGCCCGCCTCGGCGAGCGCGGATATTTTGTCCACCAAGGCGCCCTCGTGGTTGCTCTGAAAAAATTCCAACCGGGCCGAGGCGCCGAATTCGGTGCGCAGCTGGGTCTCCAAGTCGGCCAGCGTGGCCGAGCCGTAGATATGGGGTTCGCGCTTGCCGAGACGGTCGAGGTTGGGGCCGTTGAGGATGGCGATGGTTTTCATCTGGAGAAAGATGAGCTACGCCGAGAGGAGGGCCGGCGTCACGCCCGTAAGTGATGCCTTGGCCGCGGGCTTGGTCATTCCTTGCGCGGCGTTTCCGGCTGCGGGCGGCGGTAGAAAAGATACTGCGACAGAAAAGAGAGTCCGGACAGGCTGGCCAGCGTGCGCACGTTGCTCATCGCGCCGACCACGTGGGTGAGCGAGCAGGCCGAGGGTTCGCGGATGCGCAGCAAAAGCCAGGCGGAGACGAAACCGAGCAGCGGCTGCGCCAGGAACGCCGCGTGGTAGACCGGCAGCGCCGCGTGCCGGGCGAGAAAAAACTCCAGCAGCATGCCGCCGATCGCGGGGGCGATGGCGGCGAAGAGCGAAGTGATGGCGAGGTTCATGCCGAGGGCCAGGTTTCGGGCCGGCACGGGCAGCAGTTTCAGCATCAGGGTGAATTGCCCGAGAAAGAAACCGGCGTTGGTCAGGCCGCCCCAGAACCACATGCCGTAGAGCCACCAGGCGTTCTCGGGGGTGAGGAAGCTCCACAGGAAATTATGGCCCTGCCAGAGCAGCAGCGAGACGACCATGACGCCCTTGTTGCCGTAGCGGCCGAGCAAGGCGCCCCACGCGGGCATGGAGAGCGCGGCGCCCACCGCGCCGCAGACCGACAGCGTGCCGACTTGCAGGGCGGATAGCCTGAGCTCCTCAAACATGAAAACATGGTAGAAAGGGCCGAAGATGTTCGCGCCGAAGGACCACACCGCGCCGAAGAGGATGAACCGCAGGAAGGGCTTCGACTGGCGCACGGTGATGAACTGGGCCGAGAGCGTCGCGTTGCGCGACGGAGGCCGTTCGCTCGCCTCGGTTGGCATACGCAGTTGCCACAGGATGGACAGCAGCCTCAGCAGCACCGCGAAGGCGATAAGCAACTGAAACGCCACGCGGGAGTAGCTCCACTCGGCGAGCATCCACCCCGCGAGCAGCAAAAAGGTGATGTTTGAAATCTGGAGCAGGCGATTACGACGGCCGAAATACCGGCCGCGCAGCCTGGCCGGAACCCATTCCTGCACCCAGGCGTTCCACGAGACTCCCGTGATGGAGGAGCAAAAGCTGGAAACGAAAAACCACGCGCCGATCCACAGGCCCGCCCGCGCCGGATCGTCCGTGGGCAACAAACCCAGCATGATGCAGAAGGCCACCCAGGACAAGGTGTGGAGGCAGGCTCCCGTGATCGTGATAGCCTTTGATGAAAACCAACGCGCGAGAAGCGGCGATATTCCCACTTGGAGAAAATTACACACGAAGGGTAGCGCGCTGATGAAGCCGATGGTCTGGTTCGGCAGGTGCAGCGCCTTGGTGAACAGGGCCGCGAGCACCACGTTGGCCGGGAGCGTCATGAGCACGATCGGCATGGAGACGAGGCCCTCGACGGTGCAGAGGCGGAAGCTGTCGGCCAGGTCCTGCTTGCGGCGCGCGGTCTCGTGGCCTGGCGCGAAGGCGGGCGTCTCGGGCGAGGCGCCATGCGGGCCGGGTGTGGTGGGCGGGATTGCGTTCAAGTCCGTGAAGAACCTAGGAAAATGAGCAAATGAGCAGCGTGGTGAAAGCCAAAGTGTGGGCGAGTCGAGATACGGTAAAACTTGCGCGAGAATTGCTGGGCCGCCGACTCGTCGCGCGCGACGGCGAGGGTTTCGAGCGGCGGCTGCGCATCACCGAGACCGAGGCCTATGACGGTCCCGCGGATCGCGCCTGCCACGCGAGCAAAGGACGCACGGCCCGCACCGAGGTGATGTTCGGACCGGCGGGGCGCTGGTATGTGTATCTCTGTTACGGCATGCATCAGATGCTAAACCTGGTGACCGGGCCGGTCGACTGGCCGGCCGCGGTGTTGATCCGCGGGGTGGAGGGCCTCACCGGCCCGGGGCGGGTGACGCGCGCGCTGGGCGTGGACGGAGCGCTCAACGGCCAGCCGGCTCACGCCGAAGGGCGTCTCTGGATCGAGGAGCGTGATGAACTGGTTCTGGCGCCCGACGTTCTCGCCGGTCCGCGGGTGGGCGTGGACTACGCGGGGCCGGAGTGGGCGGGCAAACCCTGGCGCTTTCGGTGGATGAAATACTGGAGGCCGCCCGTCGCGCGGCGCGGATAGAGGCTTGCCTGTCCGCGGGCCGGGGAGCGAATTTCGCCTTCCTATGTGCGCCTCCGCCAAGCTTATCGTCTTCGACTGCGACAGCACGCTCTCCGCCATCGAGGGCATCGACGAGCTCGGTCGCGCCGGCGGTCCGGAGATGTTCGCCCGCATCGAGGCCATGACCAACGACGCGATGAACGGAAAGCTGCCGGTCGAGGCCGTGTTCGGCGAGCGGCTCCGCATCATCCGCCCGACATCCGAGCACGTCGCCGCGGTGGGCCGACGCTATATCGAGACGGTCGAGCCGACGGCCAAGACCGCGCTTGAGGCCCTGCGCGCCGACGGTTGGACGCCGCTCATTCTCAGCGGAGGTTTTCGCAACGCCATCCGTCCGCTCGCCGACCATCTGGGCATCGCGCGCGTCGAGGCGGTGGATCTCTTTTTCGACGCGCAAGGCGACTACGCCGGCTACGACGAGGCCTATCCGACCACCCGGTCGGGCGGGAAACCGGAGGTCATCCGCGCCTTGAAACGCGAGCTGAACCCGTCGCGCGTGGTGATGGTGGGCGATGGAGTGAGCGACTTGGAGACGAAGCCCGAGGTGGATTTGTTCGTGGGCTTCGGCCGTTATGTCGCTCGCGAAAAAGTGCGCGCTTCGGCGTCCGCGTTCGTGCACTCGCTCGACGAGCTGCCGGCGCTGCTTCGCGGCCTGTGAATCTCGGGCGACCGGCGGGTCGCGTTGAATGCCGCCGCCAAATTGTAAGTCGGTTGTTTTTGACGCTGCTACTTACGCCCGTTGCGTCCAGGGCTCCAATCCACCCAAACATGCCCTGGCTTCATCTAATCTTCGGCCTCGTGCTTCTTTACGCTGGCGCCCAAACCCTCATCCGAGGCGGCGCCGGTCTCGCCTTGCGTCTCGGGCTCAGTCCGCTGGTGATCGGGCTTACCGTCATCGCCTACGGCACCAGCAGTCCGGAGATGGTGGTGAGCTTGCAGGCCGCGCTTTCGGGCAACGGCGCGATCTCGATCGGCAACGTGGTCGGCTCCAACATCTGCAACATCGCCCTCATCCTTGGCGCGTGCGCCCTGGTGAGCCCCGTAACGGCCTCGACACAGATCATCCGCCGCGAGATTCCGATCATGATCGCGGTGTCGGTGCTGCTCTGCGTTTTCCTCTACACGGGCAATGGATATCTGGCGCGCTGGGAGGGCGCGGTTCTGTTTACCGGCGTCGTTCTATACACCGTCACGACTGTGCGTGCCGCTCGCCGCGAATCGGCCAACACGGTGTTGCAGAACGAATTCAAGTCCGAGATGCCGGACGGAGGTGGCGCGCCGAAGAAGGATGGTCTCGGGCTATCCATCGGCCTTACTCTTGGCGGCCTGGCGATTCTCGTCGTGGGCAGCCATTTCTTCGTGGGCGGAGCGGTGACGCTGGCCGAGGGGTGGGGGATCAGCCAGACCGTCATCGGCCTCACTATCGTTGCGGTGGGCACCTCCATGCCCGAATTCGCCACCTCCATGGTTGCGGCCATCCGCAAAAACAGCGACGTGGCGGTGGGCAACATCGTCGGCTCGAACATTTTTAACATCATCGGGATTTTGGGCGTGTGTGCGCTCATTCAGCCTATGCAGGCCCCCGCCATTAGCGTGGTGGATCTCGCGGCCATGCTCCTGGTCGCGGCGGTGTTGCTGCCGCTGTGCAAGAGCGGCGGGAAGATCAGCCGCGCGGAAGGCGTTTTCCTGCTCGCCGGCTATGTGGCCTACACCTGGTGGCTGATCTCGCAAAACTCCGCCTGACGCGCAGTTTCTCGCACGTCGCATGACCACCGAACACTGGATGCTTCTGGTCCTTCTGGCGCCTTTCGCGCTGGCGACGCTCATGCCCGCGCTCGGCGGCAGGCTGGGGCCGCGGGCGGGTCTGGTGGCTTTGGCGGCGCCGCTGGTCTGCGTGATCGCGCTGTGGCGATTGCTTTCGCTTCCCGCCGCCGAGCGCGCAGCGGCGATAAGCTGGGAATGGGTTCCAAGCCTTGGCGTGGCGCTCACCTTTTTGCCCGACGGCTTGGCGCTTTTTTACGGCCTGGTGGTCGCGGGAGTCGGCGTGCTCGTGGTCGCCTATGCTTCGGCGTATCTGGACAACCACTACCGCGACCACGGCAAATTCTACTGCTACCTTCTGCTCTTCATGGGCGCCATGTTGGCGACCGTGTTTTC
>JAIXVY010000500.1 GCA_027482505.1 Opitutaceae bacterium
ACCCTCGCCTGGGAGGGCGGCACCGACCGGGTCTACAAACGCAGCTTCGGTCGCGGCACCGTCTCCGTCCCCGCCAACTCCGGCCAGTCCGACGGACGCCACGGCGTGCCCCATCTCGCCTTCGTCGAAACCGACAAGCCCGAGGCCCTTGACGTCCAAATCGGCATGAACCTGCCCATCCTCGTCCGCTCCCAAGCCATCGAACTCGAGCGCAAGGCCGCCGCCGTCCCGCCCGGCCACTGGATATACAACCCCTACAACTGGCATGCCGTCGGCAGCTTCGCCAAACGCATGCCGTGGAACTCCGTCGCCCTCCACCTTGAGGAAGGAAAAATGGACAACCGCGCGCGCATCCTCGCCTACCGCCGCCCGAACGGCAAGATGACCATCGTTGTCTCGAACCGCTCCACGACCGCCGACCGAACCTTCGATGTCGCCACCGGCCTCGCCGAAAACTCCCGCTGGCAGGGCTTCCGCTTCACCCCGGATGAAGCCGGCCCCGGCACGCTGGGCGTTCCGATCGGCGAACTTTCCGGCTCCGCCATCAAACCCGTCCTGCCTCCGCGCAGTTGGGAATTCTGGGAACAGCTTTGAGCCCGCTCCCCTCATCCTCCGCGGCCCGGGTTCCAAAACCCGGGCCGTCTTTCTTTTTCGGGCCATCTCGGTTGACCGACCCCGATGTTTATTTAGCGATAAATCCGATGAACCCTTCCCGCCCCTCAACCGCCCTTGCCGTTCTGGTGCTGCTCGCATCCGCGGCCGGCGTCGACGCCGCCCAGATCACAGCGGCCCAGACCTCGCCATTCTCCGCCAAAGTGGTCGTGAACACGGATGCGCCCGTCGGCGCCATGAACCACCGCCGGCTCGGCGGCACCAACCTCGCGCTATGGAACGAGGCGCGCCACTTCCAAGACCCCCTTCTCCGCAAATGGGTCGACGAACTCGGCACCGGGCTCATTCGCATCCCCGGCGGTTCCTGGAGCAACGCCTACTACTGGAACGGCAACGGCGTTCGCAACGCCAAGGGAGACGTGGACTCCGCTAAGATCGGCCCCGACGGGTATCCGGCCGTCGACTACAGCGACTACAAGCCCGGCTTCATGGTCGACTCCAAGACCCTCAAGCCCGGCACCGGCTTCCACGGCAACGTAGACGTCAAAACCCTTCACGACTACGTCAAGGCCACCCCCGGCGCCGTCGCCCTCCCCTCCATCAACGCCGGCACCGGCCGCGCCATCGACGCCGCCGAATGGGCCAAGTGGGCCGCCAAAAACGGCTACGAGGCCGCCTACTGGCACGTAGGCAATGAACTCGGCGGCTCCTGGGAGCCAGGCACGTTCCTGCCCGACGGCAGCACCATCACCGGGGAAATATTCGTCCAGCGCTTCAACGCCATCGCCGACGCCGTCCACGCCGTCGACCCCAAGGCCAAGCTGGGCGCCTTCGCCTTCGCCGAGGATACCCTAAAGCATTCCGGCGACCGCGTCGCCTTCGCCTCCATCCACACCTACCCCGGCACCACCACCCTCACTTTCCAGCAAAACCTCGCGCGCGTCCCGCAAACCGTCGCCAACGAGGTCAATCAAGTGAAAGGCTGGATCGAAAAATACCAGCCCGCCCGCAAGGGGCAAATCGAGATCGGCTACACCGAGTGGAACCTTTCCGGCGGCTTAAACTCCTCCGACCTCTTCAGCGGTCTATGGACCTCCATGATGCTCGGCGAATTCGCGCGCAACGACGTGTCCTTCGCCACCAAGTGGGACACCTTCACCCACGTCCGCGGCATGGAGCACGGCCACGGACTAATCTGGACCGACGGCAACAAATACACCCGCAAGGCCGCCTACTACGCCCTCCAGCTCTGGAACCACTACAACGGCGACAAAGTCCTCAAGCCCGTCGTCACCGGTGAAGACACCGTCTACAGCTACGCCTCACGCGACTCCGACGCCGTCTACATCATGCTCGTCAACCCCAACGACGACCGCGTCGCCAATGTCGATATCGAGCTACCCGGCTACCTCGCCGGCGCCCGCGGCGAACAAGTCAGCCTCACCCGCCGCGAATTCCACTGGAACTACCGCACCTTCGTCCCCGAATGGAGCCAGGCCCCTCGCGTTCGCGCGATCGACACCGGAGACGCCTTCTCGGTGAGGGTGGCGCCCTTCTCGGTCTCCTACGTCCGCGTGCCCACCGTCGGCGCACCCGACGAGTCCCAGTTCATGCAGGCCCAGGCTCCGGTCGCCGAGGACAAGACCACCCCGCGCCTCCGGTTCATGCTCCCGCCCGAAATCTTCGTCGGCGACCGCATTGTCGGCTACCTTCACGCCGAGGACGCCACCACCGGTCTTCCCTACGCGGGCACGCTGCCCGATGCTGCGCTCTCCGGCGAAGGCGCCGTCACCCTCGACCGCTCCGCCGTGCGTCTCGCCGAAACCCTTGGCCGCTTCGAGTTCATCGCGAACGGCACGGCCCCCGTGACCCTTCGCGCCACCGTAAACGGCGCCGAGGTCGCCGCCCGCATCGAGGCCAAATCCTCGGAGCCCCGGCCCATGCTCATCTGGGATTTCCAAAGCCAGAGTCCCTCCGACAAGAAGCTCTTCGAGTCCCGCTACAAGCTCACCGCCGACCTCAACCAACGCCCGAACAAAGAGGTGGCCCGCATCGACCTCGCGCGAGATTCCGTCAATCCCGGCGACAAAGAGCATCAGACGCTCTTCCGCATCAACGGCCTCCCCGAGCGCGACATCCTGAACCGCGCCAACATTCGCGGCGTTTTCTTCGACATCCGCACCCTCGGCCTCGTCGCCGAAGACCCCAACGCCTCCATCTCCGTGGTCATGCAGAGCCCCGCCAACTGGTGGATGGTGCTGGGCACCGTTCCCCTCGCCGGCAACCAGGATTGGAAACGCCACCAAGTCACCTTCACCCGTCAGGACTACGTCGATGCCATCGCCTCGGGCTACAACGTGTGGTTTGTTCTCAATACCAACAAGCCCGTCACCGGCACCGTCCTCCTCGACCGTATCGGCCTGATGGTGCGCTGACGCGAATCGCCTGATCCGCCGAAACGCAAAGGACGTCCCGTTGCGGGACGTCCTTTTTTTCGCCCTGGTGGCTACTCCGCCGGCTCTCCGTAGGCGATGCCGCGGCCCGCCGTGCTCATGTAAACACGCCCGAACACGTTTCGATCACCGACCACGAACTGCCCGTTGGCCAGACCGCCATACTGATGCATGTCGTCGGTGATCCGCAGCCAGGTCGCGCCCGAATCGGTCGAGCGATAGACGCCCGGCTTGCCGCCTCCCGCCCGCCCCCAAATGAAGATCGTGTCCTCGGTGCCGCCAGGCGCGGCCTTGCCAAGACCGACCGCGCCGCACGCGTCCACGCCGGACGTTTTTGAGAATCTCCGGCCGCCGTCGCGCGAGAAATACAAACCTTCGCCGCCGGCGGCCATCCAGACATGCCCCTCGCGGTTGGGCACGGTGCGGATGATGTTGCTCGCCCGCTTTGCCACCTCATTGACCACTTCGAACGACTTGCCGCCGTCCTTGCTGGCCCAGAATTCGCCCGAGGTCGGATGATAGAAGTAAAAGCGCAGCGGGTTGACCTGATCCGCGACCACTCGGACGCGAAAGTCCGGTCCCGTAGCCTTGGTCCAGCTCAGGCCCTTATCCTCGCTTCGATAGATGCCGTCGCTGCGTTCGGGGCTCCAGAGCAGCACCTTTCCATCCGCAGACCAGGCGAGACTGCCGCCGGAGGATTTTTCCATCGGCCCCTTGGTCAGCACCGTCCAGTTGCGCCCCATATCGGTGGATATCTGCAACTGGCCTCCCGCGCGGGCGACCATGCGAGGATTGTGCGCCGCAACCGCCAGCGCCGTCACCGATCCCATCATCGGCGAGTGCGCGCCACCCGCGGGAGACACGCGCACGTCATCGTGCACAAATCCGTCGTAATCCAAAATGACCGAAATGGCAGGACCGCCCTCTATGCTCACCACATCGATGGGCACCGTCTCCTCCAGGCCGCGGACCGCGAAGGTCCAGGTCGACCGCTTATCGCCGATGCCCCGCGTCATGAAAATGCCGTTGCCCGAGGTCAGAAACGCCCGCTTCGCGTCGAACGGATCCAAGAGGATGCATCCGTTCCAGTGCATCGCCTTGCCCGTGATCCACGGAAATCCGCCGTCGTTCATGTCCACGCGCTTTTCCTCGATGATGTCGTTCCATTTTTCGCCAAGATCGGCGGAAACGAAAATCCGGTCGCCATGCCCCCAGGGCTGACGCGAGTAGTTGTTTATCGTCGTCACCACCACCTGACGCGGACGCGCGGCGCTCACCGAAACGCCGCTGTAGGCGCGGTCGCCCCCGGGTGTCACATCGCTCCACGCCCCGTCGCGCAGATTCAGCCGCCACACCGCGCCGCGGCTCATCGGCTCCTGAATGGCGTTGTTTCCGTGCGGCCCCGCGCCGTTGGCATAGGTGACGAAAAGCACGCGCTCGGGAGAATACGCGAAGCGCTGCGGCATAAGGCCCTCCGGCGCGCCCTTCACCGGCTGCCAGCTCCTGCCGGCGTCTCGGCTGAAGAAAAAATTGTCCTGCGGACGCGATATCGCCGCGAAGACCACCGGCGAAGGCCGCCCGGCTTCGCCTCGCTCGGGATCGAACCAGACAAACACCACTCCGTTTCCGTTGCGCGTCGTTGCATCGGGAAAGGATTCGACCTTCGTCCAGTTCGCGCCCGCGTCCTCGCTGCGGAAAAGTCCCGCGTCACGCGTTCCCAGCAGAAGCACCCGGCCGTCCCGGGGATCAACCGCCAGCTTTTCGCCCGACTGGCGTCCGAAGCTGTTGCCGCTCGCGCGAAAAAGCTTCGTCACATCCGTGTAGGACCACGTGGCGCCCCGGTCGGAGGATCGCAGCACGGCCGTGCGCCCGTTGTTCCAATAACGCGTGCCGGCGGTCATGTAGACGCGCTCCGGATCCTGCGGATCCACCGCCATCGCCTCCACTCCCATGAACGAAAGCTCGTCCGGCCCCAGCCAGTCGGTGAGCGGCACCCATTTTTCACCCTTCTCCTCCCAACGATAGGCCCCGCCGACGTCCGTGCGCGCGTAAAAAAGGTTTCGCTCCGCAGGGTGTGCGATCACTGCGGAAACAAAGCCTCCGCCCCCCATCGCGACGCTGTCCCAGCGATAGGACTC
>JAIXVY010000459.1 GCA_027482505.1 Opitutaceae bacterium
CAGCGACTGGTTTTTTTATCATACCTCGACCGCTGCGGTAACCGATCCGACCGGCCCCTCTAACGGATATCGTCGCATCGAGCGCGGCGGAAGCTGGAATGACAGCGCCGCCCGCTGTCGCCCCGCCATGCGTATTGGCTATACCACGCCGACACGCTCGCCGATGCATGGCTTCCGGGCCGCGAGAAACCTCGAGCCGTAGCCTATCCGCTTCTTGCCCCGTTTCTTTTTTCCGTGAACGCTCAATATTTCCATACCCCGGGGAAATTCATCACCGGCATCCTTACCCTTGCGATGGTCGCCTCGCTCCACGCCCGCGTCGAGCCTCCCGCGCCCGATCCGTGGCGCGAGCCCCGCATGATAGACCTGCGGTCTGGCGAGGAACGCACGGTCGGCGTGAAGCGCCTCCGCTGGACGGCCGACGCCAACCACGACGGTAATCTCGACGCCGCCGAATGTGAGGTGCGCGCGCCTGGCGAGTCCGCCTGGAAAGGGATGGACCCGCAGTCATTCGACCACCTCGTGAAGTGGAGCATCCTCATGGAGATGGACCCCGCCCCGTCCTACGTCTACGCGACGGAGGGCGGACGCTCCCTCCGGGTGTTCGTCGACGTTCCGCCCGCCTCCTCTCAAGCCTCCCGCGAGGAGAAGCGGCCGGCCGCCGTGTTTTTCTTCGGAGGCAGCTGGAGCGTGGGCTGGCAGGGTGAGTTCCTTGCCTACGCCGAATATTTGGCGAAACGCGGCATGGTCTGCTTCCGAGTTGACTACCGGGTGGGCTTTCGCGACGGCAACGAATCCAACGAACTGCGTGCAACCTTGGATGCGCGTGCCGCCCTGCGTTGGATTATCTCCAACGCCAGCCGCTTTGGCGTCGATCCTGAGCGGCTTGTGACGCTCGGCGAATCCGCCGGCGGCCACCTCGCAATTGCCTCCGCACTCGCCGAAAAGCTTGAGCCTAGCCGGGACGATCCTTCGCTGACCCGCCACGTGAAGGCCATAGTCTCCGCCTTTCCCGTGTCCGAGACCGGCGACCGCCGCATCTCGCCTTGGCACCTCATTTCTCCCGACATGCCGCCTCTCTTTCTGACGTGGGGAACCAATGACGTGTTCGCGGAGAAGCTAGACAAGTTCGTGGCGCACGCTCGCGGGATCGGCCTAGCGCCAACCATCCACATCGAACCGGAAGCCAAGCACGGCTTCATCCTTTTTGGCCGCTACCAGAGTGATTCGCTCGCCCGCATCGACGCTTTTTTAACCGACGCTAGAGTCCTTCGTGCAGGCGAAAAAATCACGCTCGGCCCCGATTTCACGGTTCGTCAGTCTCAGATATTAGCCGCCTATCGCTCGAGGCGATCGGGTTTCTAAAACCGGGGTATCATTGTCTTATGATACATGTGGTGCCCGAGGTGAGCGCGCTATTTGAATAACTTAGTTCTCTTGAGAACTAGGGAAACGCCGCCGCGGGTGCTGCAACCTCAGCCGTGCTCGGAGGTGCTGGATTTTCGGCTGCTGGTGGCGTCATCGGCCTGGGCCTTATCTCGCTTTTCGGTGTTGGGCTCGTGGTTGGCCTAGCTGGGTTCGGGTTCTACAAGGCTCTTAAAAAGTAGCGGACACTGACTGGGGCTGATGCACACGATAGGTTCATACTTGTGCCGCAAGCAGCGCTTCCCACCGGGTCGTGAAGCACGGGCTCAGGTTGGCCTGGCGCATCTTCCACACTGGCGCCGAGTCGGCCGCCGCCCCAAATCGCACCGCGCCGCGCCCGCGCTCCCGGTTTATCTCGTCCAATGCGGACATGAGCGCCTTCTGCTTGTTCGCCGGCACCATCGATGGGCTGAACAGCGTCACTTGGCTTTCCGTCTCCGGCCGCAGATCGGTCGCCAGCACGCCGACCTTGCGGAACGAGTATCCCGGGCGATGAATCGCCTCCAGCAGCCTAGACGCGGCTGTGATCAGGTCGGGCGTGAAGTTCGTAGGACAATCGAGCGCCCGGCCTACGCTCGGGCAATACTGCCGCCCCGGCGCGTGCGGATTGGTCTCAAGGAAGACCTGGAGGTGTCCGGCAGTCAGCGCCTGGGCACGCAGCTTTTCCGCGACTCGACTCACGTAGGTTGCCAGCGGCTCCAGCAAGTCCTCTAAGGCGGAGAGCGGTGAACCGAATCCCTTGGCGCAGCAAATCGCCTGCTTCGCCGGCGCCACCTCCTCCAAATCTAGGCACGAAACGCCCCGCAGCTCCCAAGCGATGCGCTGCCCGATCACCGCAAGGAATCGCCGGGCCAACTCATCATCCATGTCACGCAAGCCTCGCGCGGTGGTGACGCCGTGCGGGAGGAGCCGGGCCGCGAGGCGACGACCGATGCCCCAAACATCTTCCACTGGCACCGAGTCGAGGAGCGTGGCGAGTTCGTGAGGATCATTCGGCATCACGAACACGCCGCAGGCGTCTGGGCGCTTCTTCGCGAGCCGATTCGCCAGCTTGGCGAGCACCTTGGTAGATCCGAAGCCCACGCAGACCGGGATACCGGTGTGCTTGCCGACCGTGCGTTTGATGTCAGCGCCAAGCCGCTGCCAGTCGGTTCGGCAATCGAAGCTGAGGAAGGCCTCGTCGATGGAGTAGACCTCCTGACGTTCCGCAAAATCCCGCAGTGTCGTCATCACCCGGCGGCTCATGTCGCCGTAGAGTGTGTAGTTAGAACTGAATACATGCACGCCCGCCTTCAGCTCGGGCTTTGCCAAGTGCCAGACCTCGCCCATCGCGATACCCCGGGCCTTGGCTTCGTTGGTCCGAGAGACCACGCATCCGTCGTTGTTGCTCAGGACAACGACAGGCTGACCTTCGAGCCTGGGCTGAAACACCCGCTCGCAGGAGCAGTAGAAGGAATTGCAGTCCACCAAGGCGAACATGGTCGGCCCATGTCACAGGGGATTGATCGCAAAGGTTACGACACCCCACACGCGGGATTCATCGTCGATAACTTGGATATCCGGGTAGTCGGGATTTGCGGCCTCCAGCCAGCAGCGAGCGCCCTTGCAGCGGTAGCGCTTCACGGTGTGCTGCCCCTCAACTACGGCGACAACCACGCGACCATCCCGGGCTTCCTCGCTACGATCGACGATGAGAAGTGCGCCGTCATTTATCCCAGCACCGATCATAGAGCGGCCGCAGGCGCGGACAAAGAAGGTCGCGGCAGGGCGGCGGATCAGGTGCTCGTTCAGATCCAAATCGCGGTCGACGTGGTCCTCAGCAGGCGACGGAAATCCCGCAGGAGTCGGTGTGAGCATTAGTGGGCGCGGGAGCGGGGCGCCGACCTTAGCTGGGTGTATGGAGAGAATCCTCATGCCTGGCACATGTTCATGCGAACAGTATTCGGCAAGAGATGGATCGCATCGTGCCTGTTTCCACCCATGAAGTCCGAAGTGCCATCAACTAAGCACAGAAAGTTTCCTCCAAGCCCTGCCGCCTTCCTCAATGAAAAGGCTTTCAGGGGAAAGGGCGCCCTTGTCCACAAGCGCTTGAAGGTCGCTTACCCAAGCTCCGCAGGCTCGATGGACTGTCGACACTTGGGAGCCGCCGGACATCGACAAAGGCTGGGTGGCGCGGGCGTGCCTTTACATGGCGACCCGCTACGACGGCACCGAAGCCAACACGACCGATCTGGTGCTGGTTGAAACGCCTCCGTCCTCCACCACCGGCAATCTCAGTTTCTGTCGGCCCAGGCTTTTACCGTGTTAAAGACACGAAGCCGAAGGTCCTTCTCCGCCACCTGATATTCTTCTGCGGTGAGCTCCCCGATTCGTAGCTTAGTCGCGAGTCCCATAATTTGCTTCGCAGATTCTCGGTAGAATTTGTCCAGCGTTTCCCTGTGGTTGTAGTAATCGCCGACAATAAAAATCATCGGCCCGATTGTGGGCGACCAATTAGTGATATAGCCGATTCCATCTGGATGCTCCTGCCCTACGCTTCTGTACTCCATCATGGCGCCTGGCATCTGCTCGAAATACGCGCAATACAAATACTTCGGTGAATTGTAGAGCCTCGGTGTTCTTAAAATAAAACTGAATGCCTTGGACTTGAGCTTCCTAGCGACCTTTTCGATTTCTTGGGACACCGGATAGGCGGTATAGGGCTGTCCATCCTCAAGGAGGGATATCATACTGAGCCAGTCCTTGGATTGCTGCGCCTGTCTCAATGCGTCGATCTCCTTGCTCACGAAATCGACCCTAGCTCGTTCTGCAATTAGCCCGCCCGAGAGGTAAATCTTGGGATACAGATCTATCTCCGATAACAAGCGCTCTGCAAGTTGGGCACGCTCCGTCTGCGCAGCCTGTTCCTTCTTGCGTGCTTCTTCGGCGATCGAGGCTTGTTTTGCCGTCCAGGCTTCTTGCTCCGCAACGCGAGCACGTTCTTGGGCAAGCTCCGCGTCGCGCAGCCGCTGTGCATCCTCTTCCTTTTCGCGCGCTATAGCCGCCTTTTGCTCTTCCTCCTGCTGCTTTCTTTCCGCCCGTGCGCGCTCCCCCGCAAGCTTGCGTTCCAACTCCTCTTTCGCCCGGCGCTCGCGCTCCTCGAGTTCGAAGCGGCGCGCCTCAGCTTCAACCTCCTTGATACGTGCGTCTGACTCCTTGATCGCCAACTCTGCCTGCCGTTGTGCTTGCCATCGACCGTGTGCTGCGGAGGCCTGTACCCAGACATTGTATATCACTATCAGCGCAATCAACGCTCCCGCCACACGAAGAGGGTGGCGGTAGAAGCTACTCACTGTTGCCTTTAACTCCAGCACCTCGGCTTCCTTGGACGCGATCCGCTCCGTCAGCTCTTTTGCATGGGCTACCTCGTTTGCGAAGCTTTCCGGGATGTCACTTTCCCGGCTGAAGATTTCACCGACTTCCACCAGAACGGCCTTCTGTTGAAGTCGGATCTTTTCGATCTGCACCTTGGCCTTTGCCCGCGCAGCAACATACGCCCCCTTCTCCGAAACTTGCGCGTCCGAGGGCAACTTGTGGGCGCCGTCGAGCCTTTGGATCTGCTGCTCGGTTGACTTGAACCGGTCCAGCAAATGCTTGAACGACGGCCGATCGATACCCTCAGCCACCACGGCCTCACCGATGCGTGCATGAGTGTCCTTGAGGTCGAACCGCTTCAACTTGGCGATCTCGGTTTGGGTTTTGGCGATGGCGAAGCCGACTGCGAACTTGTCGATGAAGGTCCGAGCGGGGCGACGATTACGAGAAGCGGGATCTTGAGCTGGCATGTCGAGGTGGGGTCAAGTGATCGTAAAATATTCTTCGCTTTACGCCATATTGTGGCGTCCCACGCAAGCCAGATTTACGCCATGATGTGGCGTGGCCGCCCGATCCGGAACACGTGAAGATCCCGTTACGTCCGAATGGCTCAAGGAGCTGGGGCGCAACGTGCGCCGAGTCCGCACTTACAGGGAAATGACACAGGCGAAATTGGCGGAAAAAGCTGACCTTGCGTTGCGGACACTCCAAAAACTTGAAGCTGGGGAGTTTATTCCACTGGCTTCCACCTTAGCTCGGCTACGTGATGCACTCGGCTGCTCGGCCGACGACATATTACCGCGAATGCCATGGCCGACGGCAAAGTAGCTGGGTTAAGTGCCACAGTTGGCTTATCCTTGGGGAGC
>JAIXVY010000343.1 GCA_027482505.1 Opitutaceae bacterium
CCTCGACGGCGGCCACCCCAGCCTGATCATGGCCCGCGGCTACTACACCCGCGCCACCATCGCCGCCTGGGACTTCCGCGGCGGCAAGCTGGTCAAACGCTGGCTCTTCGATTCCGACGCCGGCCCCGAGTCCAACCGCGCCTTCCGCGGCCAGGGCAACCACGCCCTTTCCGTCGCCGATGTCGACGGCGACGGCCGCGACGAGATCGTCTACGGCGCCGCCGTCATCGACGACGACGGCACCGGCCTCTACTCCACCGGCTGGGGTCACGGCGACGCCCTCCACGTATCCGACTTCAACTACGCCAATCCCGGCCTCGAAATCCTCACCATCCAGGAGCGCTTCGACAAGCAGGGCATTTCCCTCCGCGACGCCAAGACCGGCCGCCCGCTCGTCCTGGTGCCCTCGGTGAAGGCCGACGAGGAGGGCGGCGACAAAGGCGAAGGTCCCGGCCGCGGCATCGCCGCCAACATCGATCCCCGCACGCCCGGGGCCGAAGTATGGGGCATCGGAGCAGCCGTCTCCGACATGTTCGACTCCGAGGCGCACTTCCTCCGCAAGCGTCCCTCGAATCTGCCCGCCAACTTCGCGGTCTGGTGGGACGGCGACCTGCTCCGCGAACTGCTCGACCAGAACTTCGTCGCCAAGTGGAACTGGGATACGGAGTCCGTCGACCGCCTGCTGACCGCGCACGAGTGCATGTCCAGCAACGGCACCAAGGCCACCCCGGTGCTTTCCGTCGACCTCTGGGGCGACTGGCGCGAGGAGATCATCTGGCGCACGCGCGACGGCTCCGCGCTTCACATTTATACCAGCGATATTCCCACCAAATATCGCATGGTCACCTTGATGCAGGACCCGCAATACCGCACGGCCATCGCCTGGCAGAACGTCGCCTACAACCAGCCCCCGCACCCGAGCTTCGCCCTCGACCCCGGCCTGCCCCTGCCCGTGCGCAAACCCGTCGAGGTGGTCCGCGGCGCCGCCCGCTGAGCGGCCGTCCTTAGCGCGACCCTTCCTAGCAAGGCGGGCCCGGATCACCGGGCCCGCCTTTTATTTCCCCCTTGGCCGTGGGCTCCGGCACGCCAAAGGCTGTCGCCCGGCAAAGTGCCGCCAAATCCCCGCGCGACTGGCCGGGTGCCATCCGCGCGATCTGTGTTTGAAACCCGGATACGCGTCCGACGGGCGCTACTCCGCCGTCTCGGGCACGGGAATAAGCATCAGGTCGAGACTCTTGCCGCCGGTCAGCATGCCCGACTGCACCAGGATGCGCGTGCCGTCCGGGCTGAAGTTGGGATGCGCGTGGTCCGGCTTCATCACGTGGCCGGTCGAGACCAGCGTGATCTCCCCGGTGCGCCGGTTTAGCAGATGGATCTCGCCGTCGAAATTATCACCCACCGCCCAGCGCCCGTCGCGCGTGCCATGGCTGTGCCAGAATCCCTGGCTGCGCGAGGTCTGGCCGAGCGGCGTCACCTCGTCGGTGCGCAGGTTTATCGCCATGATTCCCGTCGGGCGCTTACGCAGCTCCGGGGTGTGGCCCATGAGGTTGAAAATGAGCGTGTCCTTGTCGACCACCACCTCGTGGGTAACCCAGTCGAACTCGGCCTCCTTGAAGACAGGCCGGTTTTCCGTGCCGTCGGCGCGGACCATCCAGATGCGCTGCGGGGCGTCGCCGCCCGTCTCGTTGCAATACACGATCTCGCCCGGCACCCAGGGGTTAACCTGCACGTGTCCCATGAGGAAGGGCGTGCGCAGCACGATGCGATATGCGCCGGTCTTTAGGTCCACCGCGGCGATGCCGCTCGGCACCTGCGGGATGGGCTTGCCCGGCTCGCGCGGCGGGCCGTCCGCGAAACGCACGCCGAAGTAGGCCGCGCTCTCGTCCGCGTCGATGTCGAAGCCGCCCGCGCCCTTGTGCTCGGGCGGGAGCACGGCGATCTCGCGCTCATAGGCGGAGCGTTCCTTCACCGCGCCCGCCGCGCTGTCGGCCAGGACCGCGGCCATGTCGAGCACCACCAGTCGCTGGGGACCTTCCTTGGCCTTGCCGCGCAGAAAATAGAGCCGCATGCCGTGGCGCGAGACGTTGAGCGAATAGGTGTCCACGTCGGGTCCGTCGGTCAGCTGCACGATGTCGCCCGTGATTTCGTTGACCGCATAGGCCTGCGGCGTCTTGGCGGGATTGCGCTCCGAGGAACGAAAGATGATGTGCGCGCCGTCCGAGGCCCACTGCGGGTGGGTCTGGTAGATTTTCGTGTCGTTGCTCGGGGCGTTGGTCAGCGTCACAAGCGTGCGACCCGTAACGCGGTCGACGACCAGACTGCGCTCCGGCGGCGAGCGGCGGCCGAGTTCGGCCTCGGCCGCGCGGGCGAAAGGCGCGGCGGCGAGGGCGCAAAGAACGAGCAGGGCAAGGCGGGGTAGATGCATGGGGAGGAAAAATTCAGGGAAAGGCGGCCGAATGGTCGGATCGACTCAAAGGGTAATCGAACGTCCGGAACCTCACGGGCCCTCGGCGCTGAAATCCCGTATCTCGATTCGCGACCAGACGGTGCGAAAGCCGAACCAGCCCTCGCGCAACGGCTCCGGATCGTCGAAGGCGAACACCTCCACGCCGTCGCGCGTCCACGTCGTGCGGCCCTCGGCGGTCACGTTGATCTCGATGCGATAGGCCCGGCCGCCCTCGAGCAGCGCGGCGGGATCTTTGCGATCATGCTCGGGCAGCAAGGGCCTCGCCCCCTTGCCGTCGTAGCGACGAAACCGGGTGGTCGTGTTGCCGTTGCCCCCGCAGCCCACGTAGTAGGTCCGCAGACCATCGTAGGTCGCGAAGGAGCCGTCGCGCCCGGCCTTGGGGGAGAAAAAGTCCTCCGGCGCGCGCGGATCGGTCGCCATCCAGAACATGTTCAGGTCCGACACCCTTCTGCCCTCGCCGCCCGTCACCGTCGCGGTGAACCGGATGCGCACCGGCGCGCGCAACGGCTCCCGCCGCCACACCGTCACGCCCGCCTTGTCGTCGATCACCAACGCCCCGTCTTGCACCGTCACGCTGCCGCCGGGTTTTTGCTCCACCACCCAGTCTTCCAATCCGGGGGAAAACGCGGCCGCATCGGCAGAAGCCGCCGAGGCCAAGGCAAGCCCCCATCCCCCCGCCATAAACAGGAATCGTCGCAACTGACCGGGAATCATACTGTCAGCCTGTCCTCCCGTTGCGACGCCACCACCCCGAAACGAGCTTACCGTCAGATTATCCCCTCAATTACCCTTATGCATCCCCTGTGCATCCGCCGATGGCTTGCCGCCGGCCTTTGTGTTTTCGCCCTCGGCTCCGCCGCCCGCGCCTCGGTAGCGCAACCGCTCGAACGCTTGGAACGCGGCTTGGTCGCCCTCAAGCAGGGTGACGGACAGATTTTCGTTTCGTGGCGTCTGCTCGCCGACGACGATCGCGGCACCGCTTTTAATCTTTACCGCGTCTCCGGCTCAGGGGCGCCGGTAAAGTTGAACCCCTCCCCGCTCGCCGGCCCGACCTCGTTCGCCGATCAGCGTCCGGCCACGGGCGCGCTGGGCTACTTCGTGCGGCCCGTCCGCCAAGGCATCGAGGGCGCGCCTTCGGCCACCTTCACCCTCGCCGTCGACGCCCCGGCGCGCCCGTGGCTGGAGATTCCCCTTCAACCGCCGGACCCGGTCACCACTCCGGCCGGCGAGTCCTACACCTACACCGCCAACGACGGCTCGGTGGGAGACGCCGACGGCGACGGCGAATACGAGATTTTCCTGAAGTGGACGCCCTCGAACGCGAAGGACAATTCCCAGCGCGGCCGCACCGGCAACGTCTACCTCGACGCCTACAAGCTCGACGGCACCCGGCTCTGGCGCATCGACCTCGGCCGCAACATCCGCGCCGGCGCCCACTACACCCAGTTCATCGTCTACGACTTCGACGGCGACGGCAAAGCCGAGCTCGCCTGCAAGACCGCCGACGGGACCGTCGATGGCCAGGGCAAGGTAATTGGCGACGCCAACGCCGACCATCGCAACGACGCCGGCTACATTCTCCGCGGCCCCGAGTTTCTCACCGTTTTCAACGGACTCACCGGCGCGGCCATCGACACCGTTCCTTACGTCCCAGGACGCCACCCCGACACCACCGACCCAACCCCCGACCAGCTCAAAGCCGTGTGGGGAGACGGCTACGGCAATCGCATGGACCGCTTCCTCGCCGGCGTGGCGTCGCTCGACGGAAAGACCGCCTCGCTCATCATGGCGCGCGGCTACTACACCCGCACCAACGTCGTCGCCTGGGATCTGCGCGGCGGAAAACTGAAGATGCGCTGGGCCTTCGATTCCTCCGCCGGCCCCGAATCCAACCGCGCCTACGCCGGCCAGGGCGACCACTCGCTCTCCGTGGCGGACGTCGACGGCGACGGGCGCGACGAGATCATCTACGGCGCCATGACTCTCGATGACAACGGCCGCGGTCTTTACACGACCCGCCTCCATCACGGCGACGCCCTGCACGTCGGCGATCTCGATCCCGCCCGCCCCGGGCTGGAAACCTATTCTCCCCACGAGTCGCCCAAAGCCAACGGCGGCATCGGCACCTCGTTCCGCGACGCCAAGACCGGCAAGGTTCTCTGGACCACCTCCGCCGAGCGCGACAACGGCCGCGGCGTCGCCTTCGACATCGACCCTCTGCACCCCGGCGCCGAGTGCTGGGCCGCCAACAGCGGCAAACTCTACAACGCCAAGGGCAAGGTCGTCTCCGAGAAGAGACCTTCCTCGATGAACTTCGCCGTCTGGTGGGACGGAGATCCTCTGCGCGAGCTGCTCGACCGCACCTATATCGCAAAGTGGAACTGGAAGGACTCCACCGAGACCCGCCTCCTCACCGCCGACGGCTGCGCCCAAAACAACGGCACCAAGGCCAACCCGGTTCTCTCCGGCGACATCCTCGGCGACTGGCGCGAAGAGGTGATCTGGCGCACCGCCGACAGCTCCGCGCTGCGCATCTACGTCAGCACCATCCCCACCCCCTACCGCCTCGTCACCCTCGCCCAAGACCGGCAGTATCGTTTCGCGCTCGCCTGGCAGAACGTCGGCTACAACCAGCCCCCCCACCCCAGCTTCGACCTGGTGACCGTCCTCGGTCGCCCCGCCCGCTGAACCCGCTTTCCCTCCTCTAGCCCTCCCTAGTCACTCTCCGCTCCCAGCTCCCCGCTCCTCGCTCCCCGCTTTTTCCCATGTCCAAGAACTCCTCCCTCACCTCCGGCTCTTTCACCCTCCCGGGCGAAGCCGGCTATGAGAAACTCACGCTCGACCTCGCCAAAAAGTGGGGCGCCGACACCATTCGCGACAGCGACGGCACCCAGCTCTCCCCGGAGATCGTCCAGGCCGGCTACGACATCTACTCGACGGTCTGCCTCGTCCGCTCCGTCCAGCCCTGGGCCCGCGAGAACCTCAACAAGCTCCAGCAGAACTTCCTGATGAGCTTCCCCGTCGTGGCGGAAAAATCCTCCGTCACGATCAAGCTCCTCGACGGCTACTTCACCGAACAGTTCGTCGTGAACGCCGAGGACAACCCCAAATCCTGGTGGCAGGTCTTTGATCGCACCACCGGCAAGGAAGTTTCCAAGAAACAGTGGTCCTTCGACGCCAAGAAGGGGACCGTGAAAATCACCGGCGCCGAGGCCGGCCACAAATACACCGTGAACTTCCTCGCCTTCCGCATCTGGGAGGAGATCTCGATGTATAACCACATCACGAACAACTGGGGCGACCGCGAGCACCTCGCCGCCGTCGATCCGATGCACCCGGAAACGCAGAAGGTGATCCTCGCGTTCCTCGACAAGTGGCTGAAAGAGCACCCCGACACCTCCGTCGTGCGCTTCACGTCCATGTTCTACAACTTCTCCTGGTTCTGGGGCTCCGACCAGAAGACCCTGCGCGACGTCTACTCCGACTGGGCCGACTACGAGATGACCGTCAGCCCGCGCGCGCTCACCCTCTTCGCCAAGAAATACGGCTACAAGCTCACCTCCGAGGACTTCGTCAACGGCGGCCTCTACAACTCCACCCACAACGCCCCCTCGCGCCGCTACCGCGACTACATGGCGTTCATCCACGACTTCGTGATCGAGTTCGGCCGCAAGTGCATCGACCTGACGCACAAGTATTCGAAAAAGGCCTACGTCTTCTACGACGATCACTGGGTCGGCGTGGAGCCGTCCAGCCCGCGCTTCAAGGAGTTCGGCTTCGACGGCCTCATCAAGTGCGTCTTCAACGCCTTCGAGGTCCGCCTCTGCGCCCACTCCAAGGGCGTCGCCACCCACGAGCTCCGTCTCCATCCCTACCTCTTCCCCACCGGCCTAAAGGGCGAGCCCACCTTCAAGGCGGGCGGCAATCCCACCCTCGACGCGAAAAACTTCTGGATCGACGCGCGCCGCGGTATTCTCCGCGCCCCCATCGACCGCATCGGCCTCGGCGGCTACCTCTCCCTCGTCCAGCCCTTCCCCGACTTCCAGGATTACATCGCCGGACTCGCGAACGAGTTCCGCCTCCTGAAGAGCTTCCACGAGGGCGACAAGCCCTACGTCGCGCCCTTCAAGATCGCCATCCTCACCGCCTGGGGCGACCTCCGCGCCTGGATCGCCTCCGGCCACCTCCACGCCGGCCACGACTACAACGAGCTCGTCGAGTCCCTCGCCGGTCTCCCGCTCGACGTCGTGTTCCTCAGCTTCGATGATCTCCGCAAGAAGGGCGTGCCGAAGGACGTGAAGGTTCTCGTCAACGTCGGCCGCGCCGGCTCCGCCTGGAGCGGCGGCCCCGAGTGGGACGACGCCGAGATCAACGCCCTCCTCACCCGCTGGGTGCAAAAAGGCGGCGGCCTCGTAGGCATCGCCGAACCCTCGGCCACGCCGAGCCGGCCCGGCCAGTTCTTCGCCCTCTCGCACGTGCTCGGCCTCGACCGCGACCGCGGCGAGCGCATCGCCAACGGCAAATACAAGTTCACCGTCGCCGACGAGAAGCACTTCATCACCGCCGACCTCGAGAAGGAGCCCGACTTCAACAAGGAGGTCGACGGCATCTACGTCTTCGGCGCCGGCACGAAGGTCCTGCTCGCCAAGAACAACTCGCCGCGCCTCGCCACCCACGAGTTCGGCCAGGGCCGCGCCGTGTATCTCTCCGGCCACAAGTTCGACTACCAGAACACCCGCCTCATCCACCGCGTGCTTTTCTGGGCCGCGAAGCGCGAGGCCGAATTCACAGTTTGGAATACCTCCAACATCCGCACCGAGTCCGCCTTCTTCGCCAAGCAGAAGAAACTCGTCGTGATCAACAACAGCGGCGAGCCGCAGAAGACCCAGGTCTGGAACGCCAAGGGCAAGGCGATCGACGTAGCCCTGAAGGCCCACGACATCGCCATCCTCGACGTCTGAGTCTGCCCTCGCCCCGCCCAAGCGTCCGGGTTGTGACGCCTCTCGACTGCGCCAAACGCCACCGGTTACTACGGTGGCGTTTTTTCTTACTGTAATCGTTTGGCAGCGTGGCCGTGGCCCGGGGCGAAACC